>JARRQM010000131.1:0-13642 GCA_037381765.1 Kineosporiaceae bacterium | reverse complement strand
ACCTGTCCGAACTCACCCCCGGGGACGAGGAGGAAACCGCCCCGGCGGCCTTCCACGCGGTCACCGCCTTCCTCGCCGGCTACGACATCGGCAAGGCGCCACGGGAGATCGCCAAGCAGCTCACCGAGAGCGGACGCTTCCCCGGGACGGTCATCGAGGCCGTACTGAACGCCGCCCAGGTACTCACCCCGAAGGGGACCCCCCAGGAACTCAAGGTGAACCAGATCACGCCGGGAATGGTGCTCGACGAGGACGTCACCACGACGACCGGCCTGGTCCTCGTCCGCAAGGGGGAACGGGTCACCGACGTACTCGCCACCCGGCTGGACAACTTCGCCCGTTCGGTCGGCGTACGCGAACCGGTCAAGGTGATCGTGCTCGGCTGAGCCGCGCCGGACCGGACGGACAGGCAGCCCGGACGGACAGGCGGCCCGGATCAGGCGACCGAACGTGCTCCCCGGGCGAGCAGCTCCTTGGCGAGGGCCTTGTCCGTCTTCAGGATGTGCGTGCCCAGCCAGTCCCGGAGGAACGCCATGAGGTCCGTACTGACCGTTCCTGTCCCGGCGCGGACCGCCGTGGCGAAGTCGGCGACATCGGCGACGAGCTGGCGATGCTCCGCCTTGTGCGTCTCCGTCGAGGACACCTGGTACCGGTCCATCAACTCCTCCTCGAAGGCGAAGTGGAAGACCGTGTAGTTGACCAGCTCGGTGAGCACGTGTTCGAGCATGTCGTGGGCCTTGCCGACACGCATCGCGTCGTCGAGTTCGTTGACCAGCTCGACCAGGCGCATGTGCTGGTCGTCGATGTCGCGGTAGCCGACCTGCAGCACGGGCCCCCAGTCCATCAGCGCCATCTGCCCACCGTCCTCTCGATGCCCGCCCAGGTGATACCAGGAAGCGACCGCGTGTGGTGTCGGACGCCGGCACCCCTGACTTGAGGACGTGCCGGCGAACCCGTACCACGGGAGGGCGATTCTCAGCAGGGATCCGCGGTCGGCCAGGGCCGTCGGGGAGTCTCAGGACACTGGGCCCGGCAGCAGGGATCCTCGCGGCAGGGAACGCCGCGACACGGAACCTCGTGGCACGGAACCTCGCGACGCTGAACCTCGCGACGCTGAACCTCGCGGCGCTGGACCTCGACCAAGACCAGGCAATATCACTGTGTGTTGTGTTTATATATACAGATAGTGGCAATCGCTCGGAGGGAGGTGCGTTCCCCGTGTTCCGGAGGAACAGGCCGGACCGGGAACGGCCCGGAGCCCGGTACGGGGCCCCGATCCGTTCCCGTCTCGCCCCGTCGGAGACGTCTCCTCCGGAGCCGCACCCGCCGGAACCGCCCTCGCCGCGCCGGGACGCCCCGGGCGGCAGTCGCGAGGTGATCGGAGACCCCGTCTGGTCACATCTGCCCGCCCTGGACCGGCGGCTCCCGTTGAACGGTGTGCAACGGCGGCGGATCCGCCAGACCACCCGCCGGGCACTCGGTTGGCACGGGTGGTTCGTCATCGCCCACGTCGGCGCGATGGGAGTGCGGCAGAGCCTGGAGGACCTCGCTCCCGCACTCCGGCATCTCGCCGGTGTACAACCAGATGTCCTCATTTCCTTCCTCGGCGAGGGCGGTCGGCGGCCCGCCCTCGTGCAGGCCACCTCCGGCCTGGGCAATGTCGAGATCCGCGACCCCGTACCGGAGCAGCACCGGCTCGCCGTCCTGCTCGCGGCCGACCTGCTCCTCCTCAGCGAGCGGGGCGAGGGCGGCGGACCGACCCTTGGCGATTACCTTCCCTCGGGCCGCCCGATCCTCGCCGTGGCGGACCCGGGCGGAGCCGCAGCACGAGAGATCGAGTACAGCGGCGCCGGGGTCATCGTGCCCCCGGGCGACCCGTTCGCGTTCACCGCCCGGGTGTCCGGGCTCCGCTCGGATCCGGACAGCCGCACCCGGTTCGGCGATGCCGGGATGCGCTACGCCGAGCGCAGGCCGGCGCCGCAAGGCGCGTGAACACCGGTCCGAACAAAACCGCGGGGACGATTCCGGACAACCACCCCTCGCGACAGGTAGGTTAGGGGCCCGACGGCCCGATCCTCGGGTTACGGGGTGATGCTCCGGCCCCCGCGGGGACGGTCGAGGGCGCGGGGGCGGCCGCGGACATGTCACGTCCTGCCCACCTACGAGGACCGCCGGCCATGACCCTTTTCCGTGATCCCGCCCCCGAACGGGCATCTGAGACCGCCCCGACGACCCCGCCCGGTTCCGGTCCCGAGATGCGGGCGGTGCGCCTGGTCGAGGCGTGTGAGGGAGTCGTCGCCGTCCGGGGGTCGGCCGTCGCTTGGCGCGACCACGTCATCGTCGTCCCCGGCGAACCCGGCCACGGGACGGGGACCGGAACCCTGTTGCGGGCGCTGCTCCGGGCCGGGGCGACCGCCTACTGCACCGGGTTCGTCCTCCTCGGCCAGGACGGCCGGGTACTGCCGTACCCGGGCCGGAACGCCGCTCCGGGGCTCCCCCTCGCCCTCGTCGCGTCCTTGGCCTTCGACCCGGCGACGGGATGGGACGTACGGCCGCTCAGCACCGGCCACACCGTACTGACCCTGGCCGATCATGCGGTGACCATGCGCGAGCGGCCCCGGGAAGTGATGGACCACGTCCTCGCGGCCGTCCCGGGAAGCACTGGGGTCAGCGGTACCCGCGGGGAGGCCGAGGAAGCCGCCCAGCGGATCCTCGGCAGCTGCCCCACCTCCTGATCGCGTGGGCACGGGTCCGCAGGCAGGCGGGCAGCATGTGCCGTCCCGGAGCCTGTTGGTCGTCCCCTGCGTGAGCGAGCACGTGCCCGGGGGTGTGCTTGGCAGGGCCACAGGAGCCCGTCATCGCGGAGCCGTCATGGGCGACGAGAGCGCCGCCGGGCACCGTCCGGGTGCCGCACAGCGGCGGGACAGGGGCTAACCACCAGGCTCTCAGACCGGTTCGGGTTCCCGGATCCGCTCCGTCCACACGTTGCCGTTGTACCAGCGCAAGGTCGCCTCGGACCACGGGTCGTGGTACCACCCGGGTGGCGGACCTGCCGGTTCCTCGGCGGCCACGCCCATGCCGATATCCCCGACGCCCAGCCCGGGCCCGGATCCGGTCCCCGGCCCGGCGCTCCCGGCGTCGGCACCCCTGGTACCCGTGCTCCCGGTGTCGGTGTCGGCACCCCCGGTTCCGGCGAACACGGCCTCGGTGCTCCCGATGCCGACGTCGGTGCCCCCGGTTTCGGCGAACGCGACCTCGGCACTCCCGATGCCGACATCAGTGCCCCCGGTTCCGGCGAACGCGGCCTCGGTGCTCCCGGTGCGGGCGACGGTGGCCGCGGCTTCGGCGATGTCCTCACCAAGCCGCTCGGCCCGGCGCATGACCGGCCCCCGGCCGGCCGTCGAACCGGACCGGAGCACCATGCTCACCTCGACAGCGCTGGCTGCCTCCCCCTCCTCCCAGACCCGCAAGGACAGTTCGGCATCCGCGTCATACCCGCGGAGAACCCCCTCGACCGCATCGAAGCGCAGGTCCTGGAACACGAGCGCCACGTGGCTGGTCCCATGGGGGATCTGACACATCCGCGCTGTGTACGCGGCCGAAACCTCGCCCCGGAGCTGTGACGCCCCGGACCGTTCCGGCAAGATCGACATAACCTCCTGCACCCCCACATCGCACCCCGGTACTCACGGCAACCCATCACACCCCCCGATACACGGGGTGACCGGCCACAGAGTAGCGCGCCAATCGGACAGAACTGAAGATCTCATCAGGTTGGCCCACAAAATACGTCGGTGTCCAGGACGTTTCCGATTCGGCGCGACGCCCCCCACGGTGCGACAGCCGAGAATGGGCGCCCCTTTACCGCATCCGACGCTTACATACAGTGACGATCAAGCAGCGGTCCGAGAAGATCGCTACTGCAGGACCGTGATCGCACCGCCGACCTCTGCCGCCGGGGCCCTTCCCGCCGATCCCATCCACCACCACCTGGCCGTGCCACATCCCGGGGTCCCCACCCTGCCGGGGACCGGGCAGGCCGGCGGGCCGAACTCGACCCGGGCGAGTTCCCGGCGCCGTGCCGCCGAACGGACCACGGGCAGCCGGTCATGGGCCCCGGACAGGATGCCCCGGTACAGCGAGGTCTGCCGCCGGGTGACCTCGGCCCAGGTCTGCGACAGCGCCATGGCCGCACCGGCGGAACGCCTCCGGGCGTGTTCCTCCGGGTCGGTGACCAGCCGGGTGACCGTCCGCGCCAGCGCCCGGAATTCCCCTTCCGGGACGATCACCCCGGCCCGTCCGGCGATCTCGGGGACCGCACCGCTGTCGTATCCCGCGACCACGGCGCCGGAGGCGAGCGCCTCGGGGACGACCTGGGGAAACCTCACGACCCGATCCGGTGAACCCCGACGGGGCACCAGGACGACGTGCATCTGCCGGTACAGCTCGGCCAGTCGATCCACGGAGCACCACCCGGCGACGTCGAGGGCGTCGGCGACACCGAGTTCGGCGGCCAGGGCACGGGCGGCGGGAAGTTCGGGTCCGTCCCCGACGACGAGCAGCCGCACCGGGCGGACCCGGCGCACCTCGGCGAGCACCCGGACCCCGTCCAACAACCCCTGGTCCGGGGTGAACCGCCCGACCATGCCGAGCACGATCTGCGTGGAGTTCAGCGACTGCCGCCCGGTGGAGAACGTCCGGTCGTCCACCCCGAGCGGGAGCACCTCGATCTGCCCGGCGAACCCCCGCCCCCGGGCCACCGCGGCCGCCTGCCTCGTACACGGGTAGAGCGCGTCGGCACGGCGCAGCACCTCCCGTTCCCGGCGGGTGTGCACCGGGGAGAGCCTCCGATCAAGGTTCTCCTCGGCGTACAGGGCCACCGGGAGGTTCCCCGCCGCCGTCAGCCACTGCCGGGCCGCCGCGCTCGACGGCTCCTCATGGACGTCGAGGACATCGGGACGGACCAGGTCGATGACGGCACGGATCGCCGCCGGGTCGCGGTAGCGGTGCCGGAGCGGGTCGTCGACCCGCTCCGCGTCCAGTTCGACGATCCGGAAGGGTTCCTCGGTGGTACGGACCCCCGGACGTTCGGACGTCCCGGCCCGGGGAACGACGAGGGTCACGTCGATCCCGCGGGCGACGAGCGCACGTTCCCGATGGCGCGCGCCGGAGTCGCGACCACCGTGATGCACCCGCAATACCCGCACCCGCACTCCTGACCGCGTACTCGTGGGGCAATTCCCAACTGACGCCACACAGTAGTACGACGAGTGCATACAGTGACAGCGCCCGACAGGACCCCCCGCCTGGCCGGACCCACCAGCCCGGCCGGACCGGACCAGTTCAACCACCGGGATGAGTTCGACCGCCGGGAAGAGTTCGACCACCGGGAAGAGTTCGACCACCAGGATGAGGACGCACTGCGACCCCCGCTATGGAGGTGTGGGCCCCGGGAGAGCCGCAGTGGCCCCGGCTGGCACCCGCCCCACCCCCACCGGTGGGCCCGGGTACACCGGGCGCTGGTCCCGGACCGCAGGGCCGGGAGCCTGGCCCGACCCGGTAGGAGGAGCCCCCTGCGGCTGCGACTCCCACCGGACCGGCAACACCCACCCTAGACTAATTCCACGCAGAGTGGCAAGACGCCACTTTCTGACACTTTCTTCTGCCATCCAGGGTGATCGCCCACCGCAACCGTGCACGTCACCCGACCGAGATGGCACGTTGCACGGGTGAGTACCCGGTCCGACCGCATCCGCCGCGAGGTCATGCGCGGGCTCCGGGCCGAGCGTTCCCGTCAGGGCCTCACCCAGGCGCAGCTCGCGGACCGGCTCGGCTGGTCCCGGCAGAAGGTCGCTGCGGTCGAAGCCGGAACCCGGCGCCTGTTCTTCGACGACGTCCCCGACCTGTGCGCCGCCCTCGGGGTGCCGCTGTCCCGGCTACTCATCGACGCCGACCCGGACGACCTCAACGCCCTCGGCCTCTGAGCGCCTGCCGGTAAGCCCCGGCCCACGACGATGCACTACCCGGACGCCGTCCGGCTACCGGCCCGGATAGGGCCCCTGCGGCGGTTGCCCCGGATAGGGCCCCTGCGGCGGTTGCCCCGGATACGGGCCCGGAGGTTGCTGCCCCGGATACGGGCCCGGTGACGACTGCCCCGGGTACCCCTGAGGTGGGTAGGCCTGCCCCGGGTACCCCGGAGGCGAGTAGGCCTGGGGCGGGAACGCCCCGCCGGGGACCGGGCCGGCTGTGGCCGGCGCCGCCGAAGGAGCCTTCGAGGCCCACACACCGGTCCCGACGAACCCGATCACCGAGGCGATGACCAGCCCGATCCCGAGATACAGCACGGTCCGGCCACCAGTACCGACCCCCTCACCGAGGGTATCCGCCGTATCGATCATGGTCGTGTCCCCCGCCTCAAGGGGAGCCGCCGGCTCGAAGTAGGCGTACCCCACCGGTACCTGATCCCCGACCTTCGGGGTTCCGCTGCCCGTCCACGGCGCCCATGCGGTCACCTCCGGCAGCGACGTCCCGTCCCGGTCCACCGGCACGTAGCGAACCATCACCCCGTCCTCGGCGGAGGAGGGAACATCGCTGTCCGTCCCGTCAGGAGCACCCCCCGCCCCGAGGACCCCGACCTCGACCACGGTTCCGGTGACCGTCTGTCCCTCGAGGAGTTCGGTCGCCGTCCCCACCAGGGACCAGATACCGCCGAACACGACCAGGAACAGCCCGGCGACCAGCAGCAGCCCGCTGATCAGCCCCCCGATCAACCAGCGAATGCCCTTGCTCATGGCGCCCTCACGATGACGGTTCGGATACCGGTCCCTCCGGCTCCAGCCCGATCCTCCCAGCTGTGCAACCATGCATCGCGCACCTGACGCAAATGCCGGAGGACCGTATGTCGGAAGGACAGGCCACCCGAGCCGGGCGGCGCAAGGCCGAGCGCAGCAGGTCGGGCAAACCCATTCTGCTGTGGGCGGGGATCAGCGCGGCCATCGTCCTCGTCATCGTTCTGCTCGTCATCCTGCTCCCGGGCCGGGGCGATTCGGGAACCCCCACAGCCACCACCACCCCAGCGGCGACCAGCCGGTTCCAGGTCCGCGCGATTCTCGCCGAGGCGCCCCTCACCTCCGCCACGGGGAGCGTCTCCCCGAGTGCCTCCGGCTCCGCCACCACGTCGGGCACCCCGACGGCGACCGCCGAGGAGACACGGGCCGCCAGCGGTTCCGCACCCCCGTCCGGCACGGCCACGGCAACCCCCGCACCGGTCCCGAGCATCGACCGGAGTACGGTTCCGGATGCCCTTCGGGCCGACTACTCCGGGCTGTCCAGTTGCACGGTCGCCGTCCCCGAGACGGTGGCCGGTCCGGCCCTCGGTTGCACGGACACCGCGAAGTACCTGCTCGGCCCCGCGGAGGTCGTCCTCGCCGATGTCGATTCCGCGCTCACCCTCGCCGGGAACGACCCGGGTACCTGGTTGATCGAGGTACGGATGGCCGACGCCGGGGCGGCGAAACTCGCCGCCCTGTCCGAATGGCTCGCCGCGAGAAAGGGTGCCCCGCAGAAACTCGCCGTCGTGTTCGACGGCCGTGTGGTCAGCGTCACCGCCGTGACCTCCCCGATCGCTGACGGCACCGTCCAGTTGCACGGCGACTTCACGCAGAGCCAGGCCCTCTCCCTCGCCGCGGCCCTGTCCGGGGAGTAGCCCGGGAGTCCGGGCCGGTGCCGGTTCCCGTACCGGTCCGGTTCCCGCACCGGCCCGGCACCGGTGCAGGACCTCGCTCGTTGTTCTCCGGTACCCATCGCGCGGTAGGAGGCCATCCCGGTGTCAGACCCTGACCCCACGCCCGCACCCCCGAGCCCCGGGCACTCGTGGCGCGCCCGAAGCCCCCGGAGTCACCGGAGCCCCCGGAGTCGCCGGGCCCGGTGGCGGACCCGGCAGTTCCCCGGCCGCAGGTTGCTCACCTGGTTCGCCCTGCCCACGGCCGTCCTGCTGACCGCGACGGCCGCCGACGTCGCCCTGAACGGACCCCCGTTCGGCGGTACGGGTCCGTCCCGTGCCGCCGGGTCGCTCCCCGTCCCCGTCCCGGCCTCCCCCGAGGAGACGTCACCGGCGCCGGAGGCCTCCGGACCCCCAGGAACCGGCACGGTGTCACCGGGCCCGAGTACCTCCGCCCCCGGGGCGGGTGGCCTTTCCGGCCGCACCATCGCGATCGACCCCGGGCACAACGGCCGCAACTACGCCCACCCCGAGGTGATCAACCGAAAGGTCAACGTCGTCACCGGAACGAAAGCCTGCAACACGACCGGGACGCAGAGCCGCGACGGCTACGCCGAACATGCCTTCACCTGGGATCTGGCGAACCGGCTCGCCGCGGCGGTGCTCCGCGCCGAGGGGGCAACGGTGGTCCTCACCCGGGACAGTGACACCGGGGTCGGCCCCTGCATCACGGAACGCGCGGCGATCGGCAACCGGGCACATGCCGACCTCGCGCTCTCCCTGCACGCGGATGGCGGCCCGACGACCGGGCGCGGCTTCCACGTGATCATGCCAGGATCGGTGGGGCCGAACGCGGCCATCGTCGCGCCGTCGGCCCGGCTCGGCAGGATCCTCCGCGACGCCTTCCGGGCCGGGACCGGGGAACCTGTCGCCGACTACATCGCCCGCAACGGGCTGACCACCCGCACCGACCTCGGCGGGCTCAACCTCTCGACGGTTCCGGCGGTCTTCCTCGAATGCGGAAACATGCGCAACGCCGCCGACGCCCGCAGCCTCGCCGACCCCGGTTGGCGACAGGACGCCGCCACGGCCATCGCCACGGGACTGACCACCTACCTCGCCCCTCCGCCCTGATCCCGCCCCGGTTCGGCCCCCGCCCCACACCGGGTTCGGGCACGGTGCCGCACGACAACCGGTTCTGTCCCCTCCCCGCGGAGCGGGAAACGGAACCGGGAAGGGGAACGGGAGCGCGGACGGAAGCGAATGGTGCGGCGTCCGACACCCCGGAACAGGTGAACGCCTCCGGTCCGGGGCCGTAGCCCCGGACCGGAGGCGAGACCCGGTGCGCCGGGGTTCGGGCCGTCCGGGGCACCGGGCGTTCCAGACACGACGCGAACGCCGTGCGTGTTCCAGACGCGACGCGGAACGCCGCGGGTGGTGCGGTTCAGGCGGGCTGGGCCACCCCGGCCGTCGCGGCCCGCAAGGCCGCGATGTTCTCCGTGTAGGCCTCCGGAGTGTGCCCGGCGAACAGCGCCGAGCCGACGACGAGAATGTCGGCACCGGCCTCGGCGAGGGCCCCGGCATTCGCCGGGGAAACCCCGCCGTCCACCTGGATCTGCACCGGCCGGTCCCCGATCATCTCCCGCAGCCGCCGAACCCGTTGCAGGGCCTGCGGGATGAACTTCTGCCCGCCGAACCCGGGGTTGACGCTCATCACGAGGACCAGGTCGACGTCATCGAGCAGCGGCTCGACGGTCTCCAGGGGGGTCCCCGGGTTGAGGGTGACCCCCACGCCGAGGCCGAGTTCACGGGCCCGCTGGACGGAGCGGTGGATGTGCGGGCCGGCCTCGACGTGAATGGTCACCGAGTCGGCCCCCGCCGCAGCGAAGTCCGGGAGGTAGACGTCCACCGGGGAGATCATCAGGTGGACGTCGATCTTCTTCTCGGTGTGCGGGCGGATCGCCTTGACCATGGCGGGACCCAAGGTGATCTGGGCGACGAAGTGGCCGTCCATCACATCGACGTGGATCCAGTCGGCTCCTGCGACGTCCACCGCCCGCACCTCCTCGCCCATCCGGGCGAAGTCGGCGGACAGGATGGAGGGCGCGATCAGGGTCATCCTGCTTCTCCTCGGTAGACGACGACGGACAGACCCTGAGTCTGCTTCCGACGGTCGATCCCCACCAGTCGAACGTGGTCGCCCGGGTTCGCTTCGTGGCAGGCGTCCACCTCGGCCATGACGGTGTCGACGTCGGTCACCCCGAACATCGGCAGCTTCCACAGGTACCAGTAGGTGTCGGCGGCCCGGCCCGGTTCGACGTGCTCGATCGAGCAGGTCCAGTCCTGGTCGATGATGTAACGGACCTGGGCGACGATCTCCTCACGGGTCAGCGCCTGCAGGTAGGAGAAGGTGCCGAACTTGCGGCTGGCGGGGTCGTCCACGCGGGAACGGAAAGCCTCGATGGTCATTCTCGGTGCTCCTGTCTGGGGTACGGGAAGGAAGATCGGTCAGGACTCGGCGAGCCTGTCGACGACGTCGAAGTCGAACCGGATCTCCTTCCAGGTCTCCATGGCCACGGCGAGCTCCGGGCTGGACTTCGCGGCCCGGGTGAGCACCGAGCGGGCTTCCTTCTCCACCTCGACGCCCTCGTTGCGGGCCTGCACGGAGGCCTCCACGGCGACCCGGTTCGCGGTCGCCCCGGCTGCGGCACCCCACGGGTGGCCGAGCGTGCCGCCACCGAACTGGAGCACCGAGTCGTCGCCGAAGATCGACACCAGGGCCGGCACGTGCCAGACGTGGATACCGCCGGAGGCCACCGGGAACAGCCCGGGCATGTGGCCGAAGTCCTGGTCGAAGAAGATGCCGCGGCTGCGGTCCTCGGCGACGAACGACTCGCGCATCAGGTCGATCCAGCCGAGGGTGGCCTGCCGGTCGCCTTCGAGCTTGCCGACGACGGTGCCGGAGTGCATGTGGTCGCCGCCGGACAGCCGCAGCGCCTTGGTGAGCACCCGGAAGTGGATGCCGTGGTAGGGGTTACGGTCGACCACCGCGTGCATGGCCCGGTGGACGTGCAGGAGCATGCCGTTCTTCCGGCACCAGTTCGCCAGCGAGGTGTGCGCGGTGAACCCGGCGGTGAAGAAGTCGTGCATGATGATCCGCATGCCGAGCGACTTGGCGAACTCCGCGCGCTCGAACATGTCCTCCACGGTGGCGGAGGTCACGTTGAGGTAGTGCCCCTTGCGCTCACCGGTCTCGGCCTCGGCGGTGTTCACGGCCTCGGCGACGAACTCGAACCGGTCACGCCAGCGCATGAACGGCTGGGAGTTGACGTTCTCGTCGTCCTTGGTGAAGTCGTTGCCGCCGCGGAGCACCTCGTACACCGCGCGCCCGTAGTTCTTCGCGGACAGGCCGAGCTTCGGCTTGATCGTCGCGCCGAGCATCGGGCGACCGTACTTGTCCATCTTGTCGCGCTCGACCATGATCCCGTTCGGCGGGCCGCCGGCGGTCATCACGTAGGCGAGCGGGAAGCGGATGTCCTCCAGCCGCAGCGACCGGATCGCCTTGAACCCGAACACGTTGCCGACCAGCGAGGTCAGCACGTTGACGACGGACCCCTCCTCGAACAGGTCGATCGGGTAGGCGACGAAGGCGTAGAAGGCGTCGTCGTCACCGGGCACCGGCTCGATCCGGTAGGCACGACCCTTGTAGTGGTCCATGTCGGTGAGCAGGTCGGTCCACACCGTGGTCCAGGTGCCCGTCGAGCTCTCCGCGCACACCGCCGCGGCCGCCTCCTCGCGGGGCACACCCGGCTGGGCCACGACCTTGAAGGCCGCCAGCAGGTCGGTGTCCTTGGGGACGTAGGTCGGGTCCCAGTACGTGAGCGCGTAGTCCTTCACGCCCGCGTCGTAGGTGCGCGCGTTGTTCGAGGTCATGTGGTTCCTCCGGGGTGTCGGTGCCGGACCGGGCGGACCGGACCGTTGGGGTCTGTCGCGAGTCGGTGGACGGAAGTGCGGATGTGAGATCAGCCGGCGCGTCGCTTGTTCCCGACGAGCCGCTTGATCATCGGGGTGAGGATGAGTTTCATGGCCAGGTCGAGCTTGCCGCCCGGGATGACGATGGAGTTCGCCCGGGACATGAAGCTGCCGTGCATCATGGACACCAGGTACGGGAAGTCGATCCCGTGCGGGTCCCGGAACCGGATGACCACCATGGACTCGTCCGCGGTCGGGATGGTCCGGGCGATGAACGGGTTCGAGGTGTCCACCATGGGAACCCGCTGGAAGTTGATGTCGGTCTTGGTGAACTGCGGCGTGATGGTCTTCACGTAGTCCGGCATCCGGCGCAGGATCGCGTCGGTGATCGCCTCCTGGGAGTGGCCCCGGCTGCTCCGGTCCCGGTGCAGTTTCTGGATCCACTCGAGGTTGATCACCGGGACGACGCCGATCTTCAGGTCACCGTAGGTCGACAGGTCGGAGTTCGGGGTCTTCGCCGCCCCGTGCAGCCCCTCGTAGAAGAGCACGTCGGCGTCCGGGTCGAGGGGTTCCCACTCGGTGAAGGTGCCCGGGGGCCGACCGAAGCGCTCGGCCTCGATCTCGTCATGCACGTAGTGCCGGGTACGCCCCGTGCCCTTGGCACCGAACTCGGCGAACACCTCGGCCAGTTCGTCGAGCAGGTTCGCCTCGACACTGAAGTGGCTGAACTGGTGGTTGCCCTCGACCTCGGCCTTGGCGATGGCCTCGCGCATACCGGCCCGGTCGTAGCGGTGGAAGGCGTCGCCCTCGATGTTGGTCGCCCGCACGCCTTCGCGGCGGAAGATCTGGTCGAAGGTGTTCTTCACGGTGGACGTACCCGCACCGGAGCTGCCCGTGACCACGATGATGGGATGCCTGACGGACATGGGGGTACCTCCTCGTCGACGAAATGTGGTTGGGGTCGGTTCTGTGGTGGATGGTGCCGGGGTGGACGTTCGTCTAGCTGGACGGTGCTGGGTGGACGGTACTGCGGGTACCGGTGCGGGGCCGGGACCACGCGCGGCCCGCCGGACCCCGGCCGGTTGGTCCCGGCCGGCTGCTCAGTCGCGCAGCAGCCCCCGGGTGGAGAACAGGGGGGAACGGGAGCGTGAGGGCTGCGGCTCCTCCAGGTACCGGACGACCCGTTCGACCTTGCTCCGGGAGCCGAAGATGAACGGGACGCGCTGGTGCGGCTGCTCCGGGACGAGGTCGAGTACCGCGCCGGCGCCGTTCGTCGCCGCCCCGCCGGCCTGCTCGCAGAGGAACCCGACCGGGTTGGCCTCGTACACCAGGCGGATCCGTCCCTCGCCGTAGGTCGGACGGGCGTCCGCCGGGTAGAGGAAGATGCCGCCGCGCTGCAGGATCCGGTACGCCTCGCCGACCAGGGAGGCGAGCCAGCGCATGTTGAAGTTGCGCTCCCGGGGGCCGAGTTCCCCGCTGACCAGGTCGTCGATGTAGTCGCGGATCCCCGGGCCCCAGTGCCGGGCGTTCGAGGCATTGATCGCGTACTCGGTGGAGTCGGCGGGCAGCTGGACCCCGGCCCGGGCCAGGACGAACCCTCCCGATTCCGGGTCGAGGGCGTAGATGTCCGTGCCCTCCCCGAGGGTGAGCGCGAGCACGGTACTCGGCCCGTAGACGATCATCCCGGAGGCGACCTGGTTGCGCCCCGGCTGCAGCAGGGCGGCCGTGGCGTCGTCGAACCCGGCGGTGGGCAGCAGCCCGAAGATCGTCCCGATCGGGGCGTTGGTGTCGATATTCGAGGACCCGTCGACCGGGTCGAGGGTGACGACCAGGGAACCGCCGGCGCGCAGGGCGATCGTCACACCGCTGCGCGGGAGATCGACTTCAGGAAAGTTTACCGAATTACGGATGACTCCGTGTTCCAGGTAGTCACGTACCTGTTCGGCGACC
>JARRQM010000130.1:9138-10072 GCA_037381765.1 Kineosporiaceae bacterium | reverse complement strand
CACCGAGTAGCGGCGGGTGTCGAGGATCTCCGGGGCGACGTGGGCGAGGCTGAAGAAGGCCGTCGACGCATGTGAGGGCTCCGGGTCGGGGTCGACGAGCCCGGCGATTCCGAAGTCGGCGAGCACGGGGTCCCCGGTCTCGGTGATCAGCACGTTCTGCGGTTTCACGTCCCGGTGCAAGGTGCCGATCTCATGCGCCGCATCCAGGGCCGCGGCGAGCCGGGTGATGACCTCGACGACCTCGTCCACCGGCAGGTGCCCGCGCTCGGCCAACCGGTCGGCGAGGGAGCCCCCCGGGTACAGGCGCATGACGAGGTAGGGGCGACGTTCCGGGGTGATCCCCGCATCGAAGACGTCGACGACATGCGGATGCGGTGACAGTCGGGCCAGCGCCTCCCGCTCCCGGTCGAAACGGCGCCGGTCGGAGTCCGTCGCGAGGTCGGCGGTGAGCACCTTGATCGCAACGTCCCGGCCGAGGCTCAGCTGGTGGGCCCGGTAGACGGTGGCGAACCCGCCCCGGCCGAGCACCGCGCCGATCCGGTACCCGGGCAGCGACCACTCCTCGGTCCCGGACGTGTCGACCCCGGACGTCTGTTTGGTCACCGGTTCCTTGGTCCGGGACGTATCAGCCCCGGACGTCTTGGTCATCGGTTCCTTGGTCCGGGACGTATCGGCCCCGGACGTGTCGGTCCCGGATCCCTCGTCCACACCTTCCCCTCTCCGCCGGGTGCCGGCCGCGTCGTCCGGGTGCCGTACGACGCCGGAACAGAGCTGCAAAACCCGTTCTCCGCACCGTACCCGCCGGGGCGTCTCGGCTGGCCCTACCGGGGGCGGGGCAGCGGCACCCGATCGAGGTCCCGGGCGAGCACGATCGGACCGTCGAACTCCGCACCGGCCTCGACGGCGAACGGCGCGAGGTCGTCGTAGCGACGGG
>JARRQM010000130.1:0-9127 GCA_037381765.1 Kineosporiaceae bacterium | reverse complement strand
GTGGGTGAGCACGAGGGTTCCGACGCCCGCCTCCGCGGCGGCCCGGGCCGCCTGCCGGGCGGTGAGATGCCCGTACGCCTGCGCGGCAGCGGCCTCGGCGTCGAGGAACGTCGACTCGATGACGAGTACGTCGGCCCCCGCGGCGAGGACCCGCACCCCCGGGCAGAGCCGGGTGTCCATGACGAAGGCGAAACGCATCCCCGGGCGTGGCACGCTCACGTCTTCGAGCCGGACGGTCCGCCCGCCTCGCCGCAGCAGCCCTTCCCGCTGCAACCGGCCGACCTCGGGGCCGTGGACCCCCGCCGCGGCGAGTCGGTCCGGGAGCATGCGCCGCCCGTCAGGCTCGACGAGCCGGTACCCGAACGCCTCGATGCCGTGGTCGAGACGGGCCGCAACGAGCGTGACCCCACCGGGCAGGTCGGCGATCGTGCCGTCCCCGGTCACCGGCGCCTCGACGAGTTCCGCGGTCTCGTGGAACGGGGTCGCGTACCGCAACCGGTGCACGTACTCCGCCCCCGAGGCGGGGTAGTGCACGGGAACGGGGCGCCGCACCCCGTCCAGGGACAGCCGCTGGACCACCCCCGGCAGTCCCAAACAGTCGTCCCCGTGCAGGTGCGTCACACAGATCCGGGAGATCTCCGAAACCGAGGCCCCGGCCAGCTCCAGCTGACGCTGGGTGCCCTCGCCCGGGTCGAACAGGATGCCCAGCCCGTCCCAGCGCAACAGGTACCCGTTGTGATTGCGCTCCCGGGTGGGAACCTGGCTGCCGGTTCCGAGCACCACGAGCTCCCGCACCGACACTCCGCGCACGCTAGCAGCGCCGATGCCGACGCCGACACGAACACCGCGACACTGATGCCGACGCCGACACCGACACCGACACCGACACCGACAGGTGAGTGTGGTGCGGTGCGGCTCGTCAGGTCCGGGGGGTCTGCGGTGTCCCGCCGTCCGCGGCGGGCTGGCCCTGACCGGCGAGGGCGTCGGCGAACTCGCAGAACGCGGCGTAGGCGCGCGGACCGTAAATGGTCGCCGGGCCGCCCTTCATCAGGAAGGTGACCCCGATCGCCTCGGCCGCCTCCTGCTTCGTGGCCCCGGCCCGGGCCGCGCCGCGGGCATGCGAGGCGATGCACCCGTCGCATCCCTCGATCACGCCGATCGCCATGGCGATGAGTTCCTTGGTCTTCACTTCGAGTGCCCCCGCAGCCATCGCTCCGTGGTGCATCTCACGGAATCCCGCGTAGGCGTCGGGGATGGCCGCGCGGAGGTCGCGGTGCAGCGGGTTCAGGGCGTTGAGCACGGCCTTGCCGTAACCATCAGCAGACATGGCCCCGAACGTACCCCGGGACGGGAACGGGAGGTAGCCACGCCCCGGCCGGGCACGGTGAAGAATGGTCGGCGGCACATCACGCATCTGGCGCAGGAGGAAACCCGTGAAGCGGTTCGTCACCGACCGCCGTACCGCCGGGCACCGCACCGGCCCGACCCGTCCGGGGCGGGACCGGTGACCCGGGCGGTCGAGCTGCACGACGTTCTCGTCGCCGCGATCGCGCTCGCCTCAGGACTCCTTCTCGCCGCCGTACTGCGCGCGGTGACCGGATGGGTCGGCCGGCATGCCGACCGCACCCGCAACGACACCGACGACGTCCTGGTCCGCGGTCTGCGCACTCTGCTGCCCTGGCTGGCCGTCGTCGCCGGGGTCTGGTTCGCGGTCGCATCCCTGCCACTCGGCCGGGGTGTCGACGCCGTGGTCAACCGGGGGCTCATCGCCGCCCTCGTGCTCATCGCCACGATCACCGGGGCCCAGGTTCTCGCCGACCTCGTGCGCGCCCTGTCCCTGGTCCGGTCCGGGGTGGCCGGTTCGGCGACGATCTTCGTCAACATCGTCCGGATCTCGGTACTCGCCATCGGCGTCCTCGTCCTGTTGCAAACGGTCGGGGTCTCGGTGGCTCCGTTGCTCACCGCGATGGGAGTGGGCGGTCTGGCCGTGGCCCTCGCCCTGCAGGACACCCTGGCGAATCTGTTCGCCGGAGTGCAGATCCTCGCCTCGAAGAAGGTGCAACCCGGTGATTACATCGAGTTGAGCAGCGGGGAGCAGGGCTACGTCATCGACATCAACTGGCGGAACACCTCGATCCGTCAGCTCCCGGACAACCTGGTGATCGTGCCGAACTCCCAGCTCGCCGGATCGATCCTGACGAACTACCACCAGCCCGCCAAGCCGATGTCCGTACTCATCCAGGTCGGGGTGGCCTACGACAGTGACCTCGCCCTGGTAGAGCGGGTCACCTCGGAGGTCGGCAAGGAGATCATGACCGAGGTGGACGGCGGCGTTCCCGAACACGACCCTTTCATCCGCTTTCACACCTTCGGGGAGTCGAGCATCGACTTCTCGGTGATCCTCCGGGCCCGGGAGTTCACTAACCAGTACCTGGTCAAGCACGAGTTCATCAAGCGCCTGCACGCGCGGTACCAGCAGGACGGCTACACCGGCCCCGCCGGTTCCTCCGAACGGATGAGCAGGTCACCCTCCGTGATATTCGATATCGACAAGAAATCCCGCGTAGTTATCGATGCCGTATCAATAAGGTACCGATAGTGTGCCAATATTTTCCCCCGTCCGCCCGCACCCCGGCATCCGCATGACCATGAAACGTGGTTCGGTAGGGTGAGGCCCCCATGCAGCCTGGGGCTGGCTGCCGTCCGCATCATAGGAGATCCCACCTGACCGGGATACCCGGCAGGTCGGCACCGATAGGCCTCGAACCGGCCGTACGGCCACCTGCATGAGACTGTTCTGATCGCTACTCGAAGGTGAACAGGTATGCGAATGCGTCGAAAGACCGTCCTCATCTCCTCTGCCGGCCTCGCCGTCAGCCTGATGCTCGCCGCGTGCGGGGGCAGCAGCGACTCGAGCGAATCAACGGGAAGTGGCAAACTCGACGGAGTCAGCATCACCGTCGGTTCCAAGGACTTCACCGAGAACATTCTTCTCGGTGAGATGCTCGCGCAGGCGCTCGAGAACGAAGGGGCCACCGTCAAGAACCAGGTGAACCTCGGCGGTACTTCCGTCAACCGTAAAGCCCTGCTCAGCGGGGACATCGACGTCTACCCCGACTACAACGGGACCGGCTGGACGAACCACCTCGGGCAGGACGACCCGAGTAACGACCCGCAGACCTTGTTCGACAAGACGTCCCAGATGGATCTTGAAAAGAACAAGATCAAATGGGTCGAAATGTCGAAGTTCAATGACACCTACGGTTTCGCCGCCAATGGCGACCTGGCCAAGGCCCAGCCGAACGGTAGCTTCGACTTCCAGGCGATGGCGGACTACCTGAAGGCCCACCAGGACGCCAAGCTGTGCCTGGAGAGCGAGTTCCCGGACCGTCCGGACGGGCTCACCCTCTTCGAGAAGGCCACCGGATACACCGTTCCCCAGTCGCAGATCGAGATCCTCGACACCGGTCTGATCTACACCCAGACCTCGGAGGGGACCTGCCAGTTCGGCGAGGTCTTCACCACCGACGGGCGGATCACCGCCCTGAACCTCAGCCTGGTCAACGACCCGGGCGTGATGATTCTCTACAACGCGTCCTACACCTTCCGGGACGAGGTCTACGAAGCGCACGCGGCCACCTACGACGAGATCTCGAAGACGATCCTCGACTCGCTCGACAATGCGAAGATGGCCGAGCTCAACGCACAGGTCGACGTCGAAGGCGAGAAAGCCTCGGACGTCGCGAAGTCCCACCTGAAATCGATCGGCCTGCTCTGACCGACGGAATGACCGACGGGGCCCGGCACTCGGCGCGACGCTCAGCGCGGCAGCACAAGTTCCGGTCCCCTCCGGTCACCCGAACGACGCCCCCGGCCAGTTCCCCGGCCGGGGGCGTCGTGTATCCGGACGGTGCCATCAGAACGCGGCCCCGTCGGCCTTTCGTTGAAACGGCTAAGGGGCCCTTCGCCGTTCCGTTGTCCCGCCGGGAATCTCCGCTGCGACAATCGGGCCCCCAACACTTTCCCGCGGGGGCCCGAGCCGTCCGGAAGAGCCCTTCCCTACCGCCCTTGCGGACATTCCGATCAGACGCGGAAAGACTCACAGCCCCCGCGGGCGCAGGTAACGTTCGGCCACGGCGCCGACCCAGTCGAAGGTCAGGGCGACGATGGCAACGAGCACCCCACCGACGATGAGCACGGAATCCTGCTGGAGCTTCAGCCCCGAGTTGATCGTCACGCCGAGCCCACCGCCCCCGATGAGGAAGGCGAGGGTGGCCATACCGATGTTGAGGATCATCGCGACCCGGATGCCGGCGAGGATGACCGGGACGGCGAGAGGCAACTCGATCCGGGTCAGAACCCGCCACCGGGTCATCCCCATCCCGCGTCCCGCCTCGATAACCGCCCGGTCAACATTGTCGAGGCCGACCATCGTGTTCCGGAGCACCGGGAGGAGGGCGTAGAACGCGAGGGCCCAGATGGCCGTCGACGCGCCCTGCCCCAGCAGCCCGAGGAAGAGCACGAGCAGCCCGTAGGCCGGCAGGGCCTGCCCGGAGTTCGCCACGGTGACGATGTACGGGCCAACCTGTCGGAACGCCGGCCGGGTGAGAAGGACCCCCAGGGGCACGGCGATCACCACGACGATGAGCGTCGACCAGAACGCGATCTGCAGATGCTGCACCGTCTGCGGCCACAGCTTCGTCCCCCACTGCAGCGCCGAGGACTGCTGAAAGCCCGCGTCCTCGGTCTTCAGGCTCCGGTAGTACACGAACAGAACGCCGGCCAGCGCGGCGATCCCGACCGGGGCCAGCCACAGCCCGAGCGACCAACGCCGCCACAGGGCGAGGAGTCCCTCTCCCGCCACCGCCGTCGCCGGGCCCGGCGGGACCCCGTCCTCCTCCGGGACGGTCGGAGCCGTCCTCGGTTCGCTTGCCACGCTCATCAGTTGGCCTCAAGATCCTCGTAGTGCCGGCGAGCTTCGACCTGGGCCCGGCGAATCGCCTTCCTCAGGTGCGTCATCTCGACGACCCCGGCCAGCGCGCCCTTCTCGTCCACGACGCAGCACAACCCGGAGGAACTCTGCAACATTTGTTCGAGGGCGTGGAAGAGGGTGTCGTCGGAGTGGAGGCGGATCCGGACTTCCTCGCCTTCGTCCAGGTAGGAGCCGGAGGACCGGTTCAGGTCCCGCTCCCGCATCCAGCGCAGCGGACGACGCTCGTCGTCGAGGATGAGCAACCATTCCTGGTCGCTCGCCCGGAGCACCTTGATTCCGGTGGAGGGCGGATCGTCGACGGTGATGTGCGGGTGACCGTTCAACCGGAGCCCGCCGACCTGCTCGAAGTTGAGGCCCTTGATCGTCGAACCGGCGCCGATGAAGTCGTCGACGAACTCGTCGACCGGGAACGCGAGGATCCGTTCCGGGGTGTCGCACTGCCGGATCTGACTGCGCTCCCCGAGGATCGCAATCCGGTCACCCATCTTGATCGCCTCGTCGATGTCGTGCGTGACGAAGACGATCGTCTTGCGCAGTTCAGCCTGCAGGCGGAGGAACTCGTTCTGCAGACGTTCCCGGGTGATCGGGTCGATCGCACCGAAGGGCTCGTCCATGAGCATGATCTCGGGGTCCGCACCGAGCGCCCGGGCCACCCCGACACGTTGGGCCTGCCCGCCGGAGAGTTCCTTGGGGTAGCGGTCCCGGTACTGGTCCGGGTCGAGACCCACCATGGTGAGCAGTTCGTCGGCCCGGGCGGCGATCCGGTTCTTGTCCCACTTGAGCATCTTCGGGACGGTGGCGATGTTCTGCGCGATCGTCTGGTGCGGGAACAGGCCGATCTGCTGGATGACGTAGCCGATCCGGCGGCGCAGCCGGTCCGGGTCCACCGTCGTCACGTCCTCGCCGTCGAGGAAGATCCGCCCCCCGGTCGGCTCGATCATCCGGTTGATCAGCCGCAGGGTCGTCGACTTTCCGCAGCCGGACGGTCCGACGAGGACGAGGATCTCCCCCTCGTAGACGTCGAGGGACAGTTTGTCGACGGCGGACACCGACGAACCGTGATAGGTCTTCTCAACATTGTCGAGTCGGATCTTGGCGTCAGAACTCATGATGCCCTTCGGTTGGGTCGGCCGGTCACAGACGCAGGCCCCGGGGTGTCGTCACCCGCTGGATACCGGCGAAGACGAGGTCGAGGACGAGTCCGAGCGCGACGGTGAAGATCGTCCCCGCCCACACGGCCTCGAAACTGTTGGGCAAACCGAGCCGGGTCAGCCCCCCTTGGATGAACGATCCGAGGCCGTCACCGCCGACGAGGACCGCGATGGCGGCGATCCCGACGGTGATCAAGGTGGAGACCCGGACGCCGGCCATGATGATCGGCCAGGCGAGGGGGAGCCGTACCCGCAGCAACCGCTGGGTGCCGTTCATCCCCATCCCGCGGGCCGACTCCACGACGGCCGGGCTCACCTCGTCGAGGCCGGTCACGGTGTTCCGCAGGATCGGCAGGATCGCGTACAGGAACATCGCGATCATCGCGGGCGTGTTCCCGATCCCCACGAGGGGGATGAACAGGGCGAACAGGGCGAGCGACGGGATGGTGAGGAAGATCCCGGCGACACTCAGCGCAACGGCCCGGGCAACCGCGGACCGCTGGACGATAACCCCCAGTCCGACGGAGAACACCGTGGCCAGGGCGACGACGATGAGGACGAGCTTCGCATGCGCGAGCAGCCCCGCCTGCAGATCGGACCAGTGGCCCTGCACGTAGGTGAGCCAACTCAGGAAACCGTCCATACGTTGCCTTCCTCCCACACCAGAACCACAGACTTCCCCATCCGGGCGCAACCGAGCCTAACCGGCGCACCCAGGACCGAACCCGAGACGTCCGGGACATCTGCCCGGTCGGGTACCGCTCGCACGGCGCCCCCGGACGGTCACCGGCAAGCGATCACCGGCGGCCGGTCAACGGTGGACGGTCACCGGCGGATGGTCCGGAGACGCCGGGACAGGCGCAGGCGATCGCCTTCCGACCCCGGGCCGACGAGCAGCCCGCTGAAATGTAGTGCCCGCTTCTTTGCAGTGGTGTGGACGAGTGGTGGCAATATCACGACGATCCACGCACCCCGTCGAGTAGCGCCCCGTCCCGCCCCGCGACCCCGGGGGATTGGCCGGAATCGCCCCGGAATGCGGAGGGGCCGCGGGTGACGTCCGAGATCTCCGGAACATCGGGGATACCCGAAGCATCCGCAAGTTCCGACGCGTCAGTCACTTCCGGTACCGGACGGCGGGCGACGGACACCGCGCGCACCGGTGAAGCCACCGAGAGCTCCGGAAGCGTCACGAGCCCCGAAACCGGGGTGCGGACGGGGCCGGGGGACGAGGCGGGAACGGGACGCACCGCGGAGTCCCGGCCTTCGCCCCGGGGCCGGCCCCGACCGGGGGTCCGGCGGGCGAGGCGACGCCCGACCTCGATCATCGGTTGTTCCACCCCGCGGTAGAGCAGGTCGGCGAGCAGCAGGCTGACCACCCAGACGGCCAGGGCCCGTCCCGGCGACTGGTGCACGGACAGGGCGGGGAACAATCCCGCCACCGCGGTTCCCGCGACGAGTTGGACAAGGTACATCGAATAGGAACGCTGCCCGAGGAACACCATCGGGCGGCGGGAAAGCACCCAACGCAGCGGCCCGGGGCCGATCACCGCGGGGAGCAGCAGACACACCGCCACCCCGTCACCGCCACCCCGTACAGCGGGATCGCCCGGGGCTCGCCGATCCGTTCGAGGATCCCGGTGAACTGCAGGTGGAACAGCACGACGGCGACCGCGGCGAGAACCGCCCCGGCCGGGCTGAGCAGCGGCCGGAGCACGGCGAAACCGAGCCGGTGATGCATCGCGAGCGCCAGCAACGACCCGAGCAGCAGGACGATGAAACTCGATGCGTGCAGCAACCGCACGTCCCACAGCGGCGCGAGGACGGCGATGACGAGCAGGGCGGCGACCGCTCTCCCCCGGGTGCGGGCGGCGAGACCGAAGGCCAGCAACGGCCACAGCAGGTAGAACTTCTGCTCGATCCCGAGGGTCCAGGTATGGCTGTAGGCGGCGTGCGGGGCGAGGTCACCGAGGAATGTGAGGTAGTACGGCAGGGCCGCGTCGAGTTCGGTCTGCCCGGCACGGTTGACCCGGGCCTGGACGACGACGACGGCGAGGACGACGAGGTAGACCGGGACGATCCGGAAGAACCGGCGCAGGTAGAAGGCCCGGAAGTCGAGCCGTCCGGTGCGGGCCACCTCACGCAACGCCAGGCTGGTGATCAGGAACCCGGACAGGGCGAAGAAGATCTGTACCCCGACCCAGCCCTGCAACCGGTAGACCGCCGGCCCGCCGAAGTGGAAGATCACCACGATGGTCGCGGCGACGGCACGCAGGCCGTCCAGCCCGGGGAAAGCCCGGGCCCCCCGGAACTCCTCGTAGGACATCCCCCGGCGCAGCCGGGCAACCACGCCGTCCGGTGCCCCGGTGGGCCGCCCGTTCCGGGCCACGGCAGTGCCGGAGACAGGGTTCGGACGTTGGGCAAGATCCACGGGAACACGACGGTACCCGACTGCTGTCGGTGCGCGGAAACCCGCCCCCACCGGTGAGCCGGGCGGGCAGGCCGGCCCGGGGGGTGCGGGGCGGTCAGGGCAGGGTCAGCTGCTCCCGGTGACCGTCCCGTGCCGCCCGGCGGGCCACCTTGTCGTCGTACATCCGCTCGTCGGCCTGCTGGACGAGGGCGGTGAGGTCACGGGTGTCCGGCGGGCTCACCGCCATACCGAGGCTCAGCCCGGGCTGGACCCGCCGACCGGCCACCTGCACCGGCTGCTCGACGGCCCGGCGCAGCCGGGCGAGGAACGCCGCCTGATCCCAGTCCAGCGGGAGGTAGCGGACGAGCACCAGGAACTCGTCGCCGCCGATCCGGGCGACGATGTCGCTGCCGCGCAGTGTCTGGACCAGCCGACTGCCGATGACCCGGAGCACGTCATCCCCCGCGGCGTGGCCGAGACTGTCGTTGATCTCCTTGAACCCGTCGAGGTCGCAGAACACGATCGCAACCCGTTCCTCACTGCCGGCACCGGTTCCGGTACCGGTTCCGGCGTTCC
>JARRQM010000129.1:0-5278 GCA_037381765.1 Kineosporiaceae bacterium | reverse complement strand
GTCTGTTCGGAATGCCATACCTGCGTCGATGTCTGTCCCGCGGACGCCATCCATCTCGACGCCCAGGAGGAGAAGGTCACCGCCGACGTCGGTACGGTCATCGTCTCCACCGGGTTCAAACTGTTCCCCGCCGACGCCAAACCGCAGTACGGGTACGAGCGGTACGCCAACGTCATCGACGGAATGCAGATGGACCGGCTGCTCGCCCCGACCCGGCCCTACAACACGGTGCAACGGCCCAGCGACGGGAAGGTCCCCGACCGCATCGCCTACGTGATGTGCACCGGCTCCCGGGACGCCACCGTCGGCAACCCGCTGTGCTCCCGGATCTGCTGCATGTACTCGATCAAGCAGAACCAGCTGATCATGGGCGCCCTGCCACTCGCCGACATCACCGTGCACAACATCGATATCCGGGCCGTCGGGAAAGGCTACGACCCGTTCTTCGCCCAGGCCGCGGCGATGGGCACGGAGTTCGTCAAGGGCCGGGTCGCCCGGATCACCGAGACCGATGAGCAGAATCTCATCCTCACCTACGAGGACACCGAGAACGGCGGCGGGAAGGTCGAGGCCGAATACGACCTCGTCGTCCTCGCCGTCGGGGTCCGGCCCACCGCCGAGCCGCAGAAGCTGTTCCCCGCGGAGGTCCTCGCCCTCGACGAGTACCTCTACGTGGCCGAGGCGGATGAGGACCTCGACCCCGGGCGGACCAGTATCCCGGGCGTATTCGTCGCCGGAACGGCCTCCGGCGCCAAGGACATCCCCGAGTCCATCCTGCACGCGGGATCGGCGATCGCCCAGGCCGCGGCATACCTGGAACGAACGGAGGTACCGGCATGAGCGAGCCCACCGGACCGGACCGCGCCGATGGCTCCACGGTTCCCGGCGCGGGACCGCAGAAAGGAACCGTCCCGAGCCCGAGCCCGAGCCCGAACCCGAACCACGGGAACGGGGACGGGAACGGGAACGGGAACGGTGAGGGGAGCGGGCGGCGCCTCGGGGTGTACGTCTGTCACTGCGGCGGCAACATCTCCGACTACGTCGACGTCGGCGATGTCGTCAGCCAGGTCACCGGGGATCCCGGGGTCGTCGTCGCCCGTGAGGCGATGTTCACCTGCTCCGACGCCACCCAGCAGGAGATCGTCGAGGACATCCGGGAGCAGAACCTCGACGGGCTCGTCGTCGCCTCCTGCTCACCGAAACTGCACACCTTCACCTTCCGCGAGGTGGCCCGGCGGGCGGGGCTGAACCCGTACCAGTACACCCAGGTGAACATCCGGGAGCAGTGCTCCTGGGCACACACCGATGACCGGGACGGGGCCACGGACAAGGCGGTACGCCTGGTCCGGGCCGGGATCAACCGCACCGGCCTCACCGCACCGCTGGAGCCCGCGGTCGTCGACACCCAACCGGCGGGGCTCGTCGTCGGCGGCGGGGTGGCCGGGATGCGGGCCGCCCTCGGCCTCGCCGACATCGGCCTGCACGCCTACCTCGTCGAACGCACCGGAACCCTCGGCGGGTGGGTGGCCGGCCTCGGCCGGATGTACCCGCACGACCGGGACGGCAAGGAGATCGTCGCCGAACTCGTCGAGCGGATCGGGCGGAACCCCGGGGTCACCGTGTTCACCGAGGCCGAGGTCGTCGGCAAGAGCGGCGGGTTCGGCAACTACGAGGTGGAGTTGCGGGTCGGCCGGACCAAACCGCAGACCGTGCGGGTCGGGGTCGGTTCGGTCATCGTCGCCACCGGATTCGACACCTACACCCCGAAGGATGACGAGTTCGGTTTCGGTCAGTGGGGGGTGGTGACCCTGCCGGAGTTCCGGCGCATGGTCGCCCGTGGTGGCCCGCTCACCTACCAGGACCGCACCGTCCGGGACATCGCCTACATCTACTGTGTCGGCAGCCGCACCGAAGGCCAGGGCGAGACCACCGGGCCGCACCGGAGCAACCCCGACTGCTCCCGCTACTGCTGCACCGCCACGGTGCACACCAGCCTGCAGGTCGGGCAGTTGGCGAACGGGACGTCCCCGGTCCGGCAGTACCACCTTTACCGGGACATCCGGACCTACGGGAAGTACGAGCTGTTGTACACCCAGGCCCGCGCCGAGGGATCGGTGTTCCTCCGGTTCCCCGACGACGACCCGCCCGAGGTGCGCCGGGAGGGCAGCACCGGCCGGCTCCGGGTGACGACCCGCGACCAGCTTTCCGGCGGTGCGGAGATCGGCCTCGACGTCGACCTCGTCGTCCTCGTCACCGGCATGGTTCCCCGGGCCGAGCAGGATCTCGTCGACCTGCTCAAACTCCCTGTCGGGGAGGACGGGTTCCTGCACGAGATCCATCCCAAGCTGCGTCCCGTGGAGACCGTCGTCGACGGGGTGGTCCTGGCGGGGGCCTGCCATGCACCGAAGAACTCCTCCGAGGCGGTCGCTTCCGCGATGGCCGCGGCCACGCAGAGCGCCTCGGTGCTGAAGAAGGGGTTCGCCGCCCTGGAACCCATGGTCGCCACCGTCGACCCGCAGACCTGCACCTGGTGCGGGGCGTGCGCGCCAGCCTGCCCGTACGACGCGATCACCCGGACCACCGTCGCCGATCCCGTGTCGGCGGAAGGTGAACGGACTGTCGCGGTGATCGATCCGGCCGGTTGCAAGGGCTGTGGTGGGTGCATACCGGTCTGTCCGGAGAACGCCATCGACCTCCAGGGCTACACCGACGCCCAGGTCACGTCCATGATCGACGGAATGCTCGAGGAGCCGGTGCGGTGAGTGAGATGTTGAGGGACCTTCGCGAGGTCATCCGCGACGAGAACGTCATGCGGCCACGGATCCTCACCGCGGTCGCCACCGAATCGCTCACCGTCCCGCAGATCGCCGACGTGATCGGGTACCCCCGGCGCGAAGTCCTGCTCTGGGTGATGGGGATGCGCAAGTACGGCCATCTCGTCGACGACGGAACCGACGACGACGGCGAGTTCCGCTACCGGCCGGTTGCCGGAGCCGACGGGACGGAGCGGTGATGACGACGACAACGACCACTTCCGAACGGAGCCTGCTCGCCGAGGTCTCCGCAGGGACGGACTTCAACGCCCAGGCCTGCATGAACTGCGGGGTGTGTACCTCGGTGTGCCCGATGGGGATCGACATGTTGCCCCGCAAACTGTTCCACCTCGTCGTACTCGGCGAGCGCGAGGAGGTGCTGCGGAACACCGAAGCCGTCTACTCCTGCCTGCTCTGCCGGATGTGCGAAGTGTCCTGCCCGGCCGACGTGAAGATCACGGCCAACGTTCGTGCCCTGCGCCACTACCTCAACCATCACGTTCTCGGCGTGTGAGGAGGAACCGATGCCGCTGCCGACCTCCACAGTCATCGGGATGCTCTCGGACAACCTGCGATTGCGCGGATCCGTTCTCCCCCTGGGGAAACGCCGCACCAGTAGCTGGGCCGACGGGCTCAACATCCCCGAGGGCGGGCACACCGTCCTGTACACCGGGCTGACCTATCAGCTCATGCCCTACCTGGAGTCACTGTCCGCCGCGCAGAACAAGCTCGGCGCGGCGATGCCCGAACGCCTCGCGGCCCTCGGCCGCCCGGTCAACCGGCTGGTGAACATCGCCGGGCTGATGGCGTGGCCGTCCCGGGAGAAACGCCGCCACTACGACCGGATCCTCGGTGACATCGTTGCCGTGCTCCGATCCGCCGGGGTCGAGTTCGGCTACCTGTACGGCGACGACCTGTACAGCGGGGCCCTCGTGCACGACTACGGCGAGGACGAGGTGGTGCGCATCCACGGCCGGCGGATCCGGGATGTGCTGCGGGCCGCCGGGGTGCAGGAGGTCATCACCATCGACCCGCATACGACGAACATGCTCCGGTCGGTGCTGCCGCAGCTGGTTGACGGGTTCACCGTGCAGGTGCGGCACTACCTGGAGGTCCTGGCCGACCGGAACCCGCTTCCGCGGCGCGATCTCGGCCAGGAACTCGCCGTGCACGACTCGTGTCTGATGGCCCGGGCCGAGAACGTCGTCGAGGCCCCGCGGGCCCTGCTCCGGGCGGCCGGCAGCGTCGTCCTCGACCCCGAACATGCCCGGGACATCACCTGGTGCTGCGGCGGGCCGGTGGAGTCGTTGTACCCGGAGAAGGCTCACGCCAATGCCCGGACCCGGGTCGCCCAGCTGCGCGGGACGGCCCCGGAGGCGGTGACCATGTGCCCGATTTGCCTGGTCAATCTGCGTGGGGCGGCCAACGGTTCGATGCGTCTCCAGGACATCTCGCACTACCTGCGCCGCGCCTACACCTGACCACCCGAGGACGGGGAACCTGATGGACACCGACAAGAAGACCGTGCTCGTCTTCAGTGACGACCTCGATAAGGCCCTCGCCGCCTTCATCCTCGCCAACGGGGCGGCGGCCATGGGTAATGACGTGACGATGTTCTTCGCCTTCTGGGGGGTGAACTTGTTGCGGCGGCCCCGCGGACGCCGGGCGGCAGGTAGTAGGGCCGTGGCCGGTGTGTCGTCCGGGAACGGCGGGACCGCTGTCCCCGCGATGGTCGGCAAGCTGGCGGCCCGGGGTCCGGGCCACCTCCGGTTGTCGAAGTGGAACTTCGGCGGGCTCGGCCCGGTTGTGATCCGCCGGCTCATGCGCCGGGCCAAGGTGATGGACCTCGCCGAACTCATCGCCACGGCCCGGGAGCAGGAGATCCGGCTCGTCGCCTGCACGATGTCACTGGACCTGTTCGGGCTCGCGGAGAGTGACCTCGTGGACGGGGTCGAGTTCGCCGGCGTCGCCACCTACTTCGACTACGCCGACGAAGCGAATGTGAACCTGCTGATCTGATCTATCCCCTGGAGCGGGTACCGAAGCCACCGGTGTCCCCTCCGTGAGGTCGCGACCGGCACCGGCACGGGGTGGCTGGACCCCTCCCCCGTGCCGGTGCCTCCACCTGCGCCGAGGTTCCTGAACGGAGTCGAAAGTGTCACAGTTCGGTGTCGCCGGGGGGTGCTCGGGGGCTTCCTTCTGATAATTGGCGCACTCCAAGGGGTTTGTCCGGGGGGTGAAGACGGGCATACTTGCGCGTGGGTCGACCAACCGGCCCCTCCTCAGCTGCAACGCGGAGGCCTGTCCTGCAGCGTGAGGATGCCGATCCGAGAGGTTTTCGACGATGACTGAGGACAGGCGCGGGGGACCCAGAGGCACCATTGGGGCATGCCGCCAGGCGCAAGCCAGGTGGATCTGCTCCTTGGGGTGAAGCGTGTCCGTCCTGCCGGAATAGCCGGCTAGGA
>JARRQM010000128.1:0-5282 GCA_037381765.1 Kineosporiaceae bacterium | reverse complement strand
GCCTGCGTTGCGCGGGTTGAGTCCATCGGTGCACAACACCGTTTGGAAGGCTTCCTGGGAGTTGTCGTACGGGAAACCCATCGGGAAGATCTTCTTCCCTGCTTTCTGGTAGGCCGCCTCGCGGTCGGCGGAGGCGTGGTGGCGGTGCAGGGCAGCGCGTAGGTTCCGCCGGGCCGTCGCCTGTCGGGTCGCCCGCTCCGTACCGGGGTCCGCCGCGGGTTGCAGGAGGTCGTCGACGTAGCTGAGGTCCTGCGACACATACGCTCCGGCATCCGGGTAGTACAGGTCGCCCAAGAGGTAGTAGGTCAGGTCGGCGTAGCTGAGGGTCTGCGGGCCGTAGTCCGGGTCCTCCCAGGTCAGCGGGCTCTTCTGGAGCGACGACATGATGGTGGCGTAGGTGGTCGCCGGATCGCCGTGACCGGCGAGTTCGCACTGGTCGGCGCCTGCGGTCCCGCACCGGTCCAGCAGTTCGTTCATGGCCCGGGCGGCTCCTTCGCCGGAACGGATCCGGGCGGTCTGCGGCTTGTGTGCGGTGCGTCGGGTGCCCGCCCAGGCGTCGGCGTCGACGACCCCGTCGATGACGACGGCGCGGACCCGGTCGGGGAACAGGTTCGCGTACACGTTGCCCAGGTAAGTGCCGTAGGAGAAGCCCATATAGGTCAGCTTCGGGTCACCGACGGCGCGGCGCAGGACGTCCATGTCCCGGGCCACCTCGGCCGTCGACATGTGCGCCGACAGCGGGCGCCCCGTCGAGGAGCAGGCTCGACCGAATGCCTTCGATGCCGCGACGTAGTCCGCCTTCTCGTCGCTCGTCCACGGGAAAGCCGTCGTCAGGATCGGCCCGATCGCTGCGGTCTGCTCGCCCATGTTCGGCCAACAGGCCACATTGGCGCTGAAGTTCGTGCCACGGGGGTCGAATCCGACGATGTCGAACCTGGCCAGGACTGATTCGGACAGGAATTCGGGGGCGATCGCAGCAATGTAGGTTCCGGAGCCGCCGGGACCGCCCGGGTTGATGAACAGGGTGCCCAGCTTGTGCGCCTGATCGGTGGCCTTGATTTTCAGCACGGCGACCTCGGTCGTTGCGCCGCGGGGCTTGTCGTAGTCCAGTGGCAGGTCGGCGGTGGCGCACCAGGCGTCCGGTGCCAACTGACTGCAGTCGAACCAGCCGAGATCGGGCGTCGGTACCCGGTCGACCCGGCGGGCCTCCACCGGACTGGTCCGGTCACCCCGGCTCGTTGTCGCCGATGCAGGGCCGGACGACAGGACCGCTGCCGGAACGGCCAGAGCCGCCGCCACGAGGGCGGTGACCCGCAATCGAAGTGTCGAGGTTCTCCTCATGTTTCCCCACAGACCGTCCGCCCACGTCCCTGGCCCTGCGCCCGGGATCCGCACGGACCCGATCACTCTTGTCGGCGGGAGGAACCGGGTCAACATGGCCGATCGGTGAGATAAGTGCCACCAAGGCGAATATGGGACATCGGGTGGTCAACCCACGGGGTCGAACTTCCCGGCTTGCGCTCCTTTCACGAAGGCGTCCTGGCCACCACCGCTGCTTCAACGGGTTGACGCTGCCGGGCACTCGCGGGGTGAACGAGACGGGACTGTTGTTCGAAGCCATGGATGTCGTACCGGCGCGTCCGGCGTGTAGCGGGCCGGTCCCGGTCGTGACGGCGTCGGAGGACGACCTGACCCGGCGGTGGAGGGGTCGTGCTGTGGGGGTTGTTGCCGGACCGGCTCAACGTGGTGGCCGAGGCGGCTCGGCGGGGCCTGGGCGAGATCGGCCCGACCGGGTACCTCCGGCGGGGGTGATGGAGTGGATCCGGAACCCAGCCCGGCCGCAGGGGCAACCCTGGCCCGCCGGCTTGTGTGATCTCCTCGACAATCGGCGCGGGCACAGCGTCACCGTTGTTCGCCATCAGCCAGCCACGGGTCGCAGGCTGCAGCCTGGACCACCACACATCAACGGACGTGGCCCCCCGTGCGCGCCGACCGAAGCGCACCGCTGGCCAGCCCCTAAGGTCGGAGTGTGACTGAACGGAGCCGGGACGTCCTCCGAGGCAAGTACCTGAGCCTGGGAACGGGCGAACTCGTCGCCGCTTCGGTATTCGTGGTCGTTGCTGCTACCGCCATCGCTCCCCGATTCGGCTGGCCGGCTCAGCTGGCGCTGTGGTTTGCCGCTGGCCCACTGTTTCTGGTGCTGATCCAAGGGGGCGGCTACTGGCTGGCGGCGCGACGATGGGTGGGCCGTGGCGCCATGCCAACCAGGCTTGCCCGCCTCTACCGCGCCCTTCGTGTCGCCGACCCCATCCTCCTGGCAGGTGGCCTGGTCGGAGTCTGGATCTGGTGGCCTGCCAGCAGGGTTCACGCGCTCACTGCCGTATTGGTCTGGATCTTCGGAGAGGTCGAGTACCTCAACTACTTCGTCGTCCGCCTCTCCTACCCGATCAGATCTTGGCCAACAGGAGTGCGTCAGCGGCGCATACCTCGGCTTGTGCAGGACATTCAGTCATCGTCCCGGTGATCGAACCGCACCAGGTGATCACCCGAGAACGGCGACCTCACAAAGTTCACCAGCGTCTCCGCCTGGTGCACACGGTTCCCCGCGTCCTTCGGTGCAGCGACGCTGACGCCTGCCTAGCGCCACGATAGTTGTCAAGTCAAGCTTAGGCACAAATCGTCTCAGCTTGACTTGACAACTTCCGCAACGCCTTGCGGACAGCGGTACGGTCGCGCGGAAGCGCTCGGCGGCATGGAGCGTACGTCACCGGGCCGGTACGTACTCAGCGGAAAGATCCAAATGTTGCTCCGGCAATAGGTCAGGGAAGTGAAGGGCTCTCGGGGCCTTTGTCTAGCCGGGCAACGAACTTGTCGTATTCCGGGGGGGCTGAGCCGTACTGATGGACCTGGCCGGTGTTCTTGTCCACTACAAGAGGGGAACCTCCGACGAGCTGGTCACGGAAGTCCCGCGTTTGGAGCCACCGTCGAGTCGCAACGTAGAGGATCCATGCCCGCGTGTGTTCCTCGACCTTCCAGACGGTGATCTCGTCCTCCGGACGTGTAGGGGCTGGCCAGCCCGTCAGCACCTCGCCGACGGCTTGGCGTGCCTGCGCCTCGGTCACCACAATCCAAGGCTAGCCACACTCGCACCGACTGTGGTGCCAGGAACGGACGCTTCGTGCGATGGCTCAACCAAACGGCAAAGTCACTCCCACGCCCCGCCAGGTCGAACCAGTTCCCCGTCATCCCTCGCTGTCGCGCACTCGGCAGGCGATCATGCGCTCTGCTACGGCGTGCCACCAGTCAATCGGTTCACCCCGGTTCTCCGTCTCCTCGACGAACTCGGCGAGCCGTTGAAAGAGCGCCTCAGCCGTGACTCCCTGCCATCGGGCTGGATGGTCATAGGCGTCGTCGCGGAGATCCCAGAAGCTGTCCGCGAGCCTGCGCTCGACGTTTGCCACTGCAGGATGCTAGGCCGACGACTGGCCGAGGTCGCCGGCTAGGCACGGCGCGGGCCGCGCGGGCCGCGGCGCAATCGGCGGCAGTAGCGGGCGCTAACAGTTGGGCCACTCGGATCACTCGGAGCCCATGGCAGCAGCCAGCGGTTGGAACTCCGCCAAGAGTCGCTCGAAGACTCCCAGGGGCCCTCTGACTTCCAGCGGGACCTCCGGGGCGTATTCCAGTAGGTTCCGCAGCGCGAGGATCTCGGCTCGGGGAGAGCTCGACCACTGCGCCGTCTTTCGAGACAGACGAGACGCTCACTCGTTCAGAATGGCAGGAGCCGCTCTCGGGACGGCGGGTTGGGCCTCTCACCACTTGCGGCACGGTCGCGCGTTCCGCGCGGAGATCGGCTACACGAGCGGTCACGCTATGCCGTGCTGACGGCGACAATGGCGTGCGGGAGCACGACTCCGGGGCGGTGGTTGATCGTGACAGCGAGGCGACGCGGCGAACGGGCTGACCGGTGACCGCTGACACCGTTTCGAAATCGCGATCATCGCAGAGGACGATGAGTCCTGAACGTTCCGCGGTCGCCGCGATGAGCAGGTCCACCGGACCCGCCGAACGGTGCGCGCCCCGCTCGGTCAGGAACTGTTGCACTTCCTCGGCCCGCTCGTAGGCGCGGTCGCTCATCGGGATCCAGGTGAAGACCTCACGCAACAACTGCTGCTTGTGCAAACGGTCCGCGAGTGATCGCGCCGAGAACAGGAACTCGAGCTCCACGACTGGACACACGGCGATCACGCCGGCGGCCAGGAAGTCCGACCAGGCCGCGCGATGTTCCTTCTGCAGGATCTGGAACAGGCCCGAGGTGTCGATCAGGAAGCGGGCTGTGCTCACCGGCGGTAGGCGTCCTTGGCGCCCAGGAACTCGTTGAACTCGCCCAGGTCGGCCATCTCACCCACCGGCTCCAGGGCACGCAACCGCAGGAATCGCTGGCTGTCCTCACGCAGGGCCGCGTTCACGGTGTCCTTCTTGGTCGTGGTACCCAGAACCTTCGCAGCGGCAGCGAGCGCCTCGTCGTCGATCTCGACCGGCGTCTTCCTGACGGCCATACAACCACCTCTAGATATCTCAGATACCTCAACAGTACATCCAAGACGTCCAGCAGTCCTTCCGGTCCCCCTCGATCCCTCATGCGGATCCCCGACCAAACGCACTCATTTCGGCACGGTCGAGCCCAGGGTCAGGTGCCGGAGGACATGTAGGCGGCGAGGGTGTCGTTGGGGTGGTGGTCATCAGTACGGCGACGGGGTTGTGCCAGTCGAGGTGGGTGCGGACGGTGTGGTCGTCCAGGACCGCCCCAGGCCAGCGCCGATCCCCGGCATCGGCCCGGCCTGAGCACAGGCGATGGCCGGCAGACCCGGCGACGGTTCTTCCTCCGGACCGCCGGGCCCGCCAGCTCCTGTCGGGCACCCACAGCGCTGCGCACGCCGGGCCCGAAGCCATCCCCGGCTGCGAGAGCTGGCCTCTGATCACCACCTGCCGGGGGGCGGGTGCGCGGCCCGCGCCTACCTACACCACGTGCACGCCACGGGCTGGCGCGCCCTGTTCGTCCCCGACCCCTACTGCCCCGGGACACTGCTCCGGACCAGCCGTCCCCGATGGTGACAGAGCCGCCGGCCCGTAGCGGTCCGCGCCTGGTCCACATGGACTACCTGTACACCTGGATCGGTGAGCCCAGATCCCGACCGGCATACCCTGGATGACAGGGACCCCGCCCCGACCCCGGCACCGCCCACCTCGGAGTCGGCATCCCTGCGGATGGCGCTGCAGTACGT
>JARRQM010000127.1:0-5293 GCA_037381765.1 Kineosporiaceae bacterium | reverse complement strand
AACTTGCCACTGCTGCACAACAACTAAACATGGACCGCAGCTTGAGCACTTCCGCACACAGAGCCAGAACCCGGACACGGAACCTCAGCGGCCCCGGCCCACGCCGCCCGTGCCTGACGCCCGGACCAAGGCCGCCGCCGACGAGCCGACCCGCCGACGCGCCGACACCGCGACCCGGCGACACCGCTGACGCGCCGAGCCGACGACCCGACGACCCGGCGACGCGCCGACCCTGCGACACCGCTGACGCGCCGACCCTGCGACCCGGCGAAACCGCGCCCCGGGCCTCCGGTCTCAGTGCCCTCAGGGCCCGCCGGGGATGGCCCGCAGGTCACCGCTGCCGACCAGGGGAACCGTGGCCACCAGGGTGTCCCCTTCTCGGCGCCACCCGGTTCCGGTCAGTCGCGTACCCGGGGCCGGGGTGACCCGCACGGTGAGGGTCGGCGTGTTCACCATCGGCTGGCCGTCCCAGTGCACGGCGTACCCGGGGGAGTCCGCGGCGGCGGGAAGCCGGTACCGGAGTACGACGGTGAGGGTCTGCCCGGCCGGGACGTCGTAGCGGACGTCGACGACTTGGCGGCCCTTCTCCCGGGCCGCGCTCTGCCGCGGGTCCGGGGCGCCCTCATTCGCGGCCACGGTGACCTGCGTGGCGTCCTCGGGAAGGTAGAGGACCACCCGGGGACGGGACAGGCAGGACATGTACCCGCTGGTGGGGGCGTCCGCCCCGGTGGGGCAGGGCCGGTGCGGGTCGTTGCGCAGCACGACGGTGCGGGTCACCTGCGCCGAACCGTCCGCGGCGAGCACCACGTCCTGGGTGACCGTACGTTCCTGGAAGACGTCGACCTTGCTCGCGTTCGTGTTGATCGTGTACACGCCGAGGGCGTCACCGGAGAACGGGGCGAGTGACCGGGTGGCCCCTGCCCGGTCCAGGACGGTCTGCAACCCGGCGTCCCGGAAGTACATCTGGATGTGTCCGGCGCGCATCGCGTCGACGACGGCGGTGACTCCGTCCGCACCGGGTTTCGACTGCAACAGGGCCGCGAAGATCGTGTCGATGAGCTTGTCGTTCGCCGCATGCCGGGCGGTGGCTTCGCGGTCGAACTGCAAGTAGGCGTCCACCATCGTCTTGCGCACGACGTTGTCCGAGGTGAGCTCGCCGTAGGTGGGGTCCTGCAGCGGCCCGGTCACCGCGACGATGGCGGAGAACGCGGACGCGTCCAGGGCGATCACCCCGGAGGCCTTCTCCCCGATCTGGGCCTGGTACAGGCGCAGGATTTCCTCCCCGGAGGTGGGGAAGTCCGGGGAGTAGTTCGCGTTGGCGAGGCGCTGCCGGTCCTTGCCGGTCTGCCAGGGGTCGCCTGGCAACGGATCCCAGGCGATTTCCTGGTTGAGGTTGGTGAGCTGGCTGACCTGGCCCCGGGAGACGACATCGATCCGGCCGTCGTCGACCCGGAGCAGGGCGACCGCGAGCAGGGCCCCGCCGGAGGGCAGGAGTTCCCCGGAGTTCAACGTGGCGACGACGTAGGTGCGCGGTCCGTCGGCGCCGAGGGCCGTGGGCAGCTCGCGCAGCACGGCGTCGGAGACCTGGGTGGCGGTGATCGCCCGGTCCAATTCGGTCAGCGCCTCGTCGCGGCCGCCGGACAGCCCGGGCAGCCACCCTCCTCGGACCTGGGCGAGATCGTTGCGGGACGCTTCGAGGTCGGCGCGCAGCGGGGTGGTGTGCTCCGGGAGCCGGGCCAGCAGGTCGAGGTCGACGCGTCCGTCGTGCAGAAGCTGGCCGCCACCCGCGATCCGGTACAGGGCCAGCCCCTGGGCGGCCGCGTCAACCCCGTGCCGGGCCGCGTCGAGGCCGTGCGTGAGATCGGCCACGGGCCGGCCGAGCACGGGGACCGCGCCGATCGGACGCAACGGCATGGCCGTCCACCGGGCCATCCGGACGTCCGCGCGCAGCCCCGCGAGTTGGTGTTCGGCCGCCGCCAGGTCGTCGCCGCGCAGCGCCTGCACGAGGCGGGCGGCGTGGTAGCCCGCGGATACCGCGAGCACCACCGCCACCGCTCCGGTGGCGAGGGCGAGCAGGCCGAGCGCGCGGCGCAGGTTCCGGCGGCGCCCGGTCCCCGGACGTACCCGCCGGCCGCGCGGCCCGCGCAGGGACGGAGGCATCCGTCCCTGCGGGCCGACATGCCTGCCCCAGCGGGGGAGCACGGTCGGGTCGGGTCCGCTCCCGGGGAACGGGCGTCGGGCGGTGCCACCGCGCGGGCCCCGTCCGGACCGGGACGGCGGGGTGTCCGGGCGGCCCCCCGTGCGGCCCAGCGGTGCGTGGGCGGGGCCCCCGCCGTGGGGGAGTAGCGCCCGCGGGGACCCCCCGGGAAGGGGGATGCGCAGGCTGCCGACCCGGAGCACGGTGCCGCCCCGACGGGAATGATGTCCGTGTGCGGCTTCCTGCCGGGGGGTGACCTCGCGGGGAGTCACGGTCCCGGCGTCTCCTCGGGCGGACCGGCCTCCGGGAAGGCGCCGCGTTCCCGGGGCGGTGCCGCCGAGGAAGGCCGGGCCTCCCGGGGCGGAGGCCCGTCGTGGGCCGGGGCGGGCGGTCCGCGGCAGGGGTGGGGTCCGCCGGGAGCTCGCGGTGAGACGGGTGAACGGGTCCGGTGCGATGACCGTTCCGGATGCGGGGACCGACCCGGACGTGGTGGCCGTCCCGGATGCGGAGACCGTCCCGGACGTGGTGGCCGTTCCGGATGCGGAGACCGTCGCGGGCGCGGAGGCCGCCCCGGAGACGGTGAGTGATTCGGTGGGCGGGGGGATGGCGCCGTCGACCTGGGGAAAGGAGGCGCCGCCCGGCCCGGAGGTGACGACCCGGACCGCCGACCCGGAACTACCGTGATCGCCGGCGACCGTGTCCGGACCCGGCTGCGGGACCCACCCCGTTCGGGGCCGACCTGACCGTCCGGGCTGCACCGCTGAGCACTCCTGAGATCGGGGTGACCCCGAGAAACTCAGCACCGTACGTTCTCGGGTAGATACTCAGAGTATTGGATTCGTTGCGGAGGTGGCGCTCCAAACCGGGGAACCCGCCCGGTCCGGCGGGTTCCGGCGGAACGGACGGGTCGGGCGACCGGCCCCGGAGTCAGATCCCCCGCATTTGCAGCACCTGGAGTGCCAGGTGCAGGGACAGCCGCAGGTGCGGGTCGTCGGTGAACGGACCGAGGATCCGTTCCAGCTTCGCGATCCGGTACCGCAGGGTGTTGTAGTGGAAGTGCAGGGCGCGGGCGGTCTCGGCGACGTTGAGATTGTGATCAAGCAGGACTTCGAGGGTGCGCCGCAGGTCGGCCGCCTCGTCATCGTCGGTGCGGCCGAGGTCGCCGAGGGTTTCGGCGGCGAACGCCCGCAGCTCCGCGGTGTTCTCGACGAGGGACAGCAACCGGAACACTCCGAGGGAGTCGAAGTGCGCGAACGCCCCGGGGCCCTGCATCCGCCGGCCGACCCGGACCGCGGTGCGCGCCTGCGCGTACGCCTCGGCGATCAGCGCCGGTGAGGTCGTCACCCGGCTCACCCCGGTACTGAAGGACCGGCGACCGCCGCCCCCGTCCCCGGCGACCTCCCGGACGAGGTCACGGACCATCCGGTCGACGTTGCCCTTCGGGGGGACCCCGAGGACGGCGACGACCTCACGGTTGAATCCGGCGACGGGCGCATGCGGGTCCCGCGGCCGGACCACGCTCTGCCAGGCGGCGGCGAACCGTTCGAGGGCGGGCCGGGCCAGCATGGCCGCCGAACCGGTGGCGGCGGGCCCGGGGCTGTCCTCGGACCCGGCTACCAGCCCGGCGTCGAGTTCGGCGGCGATGACGACGACGGGACGGTCCACATCCCAGCCGAGCGAGGCGGAGTGGGTGACCGCCTGATCGGGTCCCACCTCCCCGGTGATCAGGTCGCGCAGAAAGTCGCCCTGGTACTTGCTCTCCACCGCGCGGACGGCGAGCTGCTTGGTCACCGCCAGCGCGGCGACCATCGCCGCCGATTCCAGGACGTGCACGTCGTCCGGGGTGAGCCCGCCGTCCAGGGCGTAGGCGACGATCCGGCCGTGGTCGACCCGGCCGGCGACGACGGGGACGACGACGTGGTTCCCCGGCAGGCCGTCGACCCGCCCCAGCCCGCCCCCGGCCACTTCGGTGCGCAGCCGTCCGGACCGGTCGAACGCGGGGGACGCGTAGACGGTGCCGAGGCCGTCGACATCCCCCGCATCGGCGAGTACCCGCCCGTCCGGGGTGGTGAGCACGACGACGGCGTCGAGCAGGGCGACCAGCCGGGCGGCCACTTCCGGGAGCCCGCCCCCGTCGAGGACGATCTGCACCAGGGCCCGATGCACCTCGTCGGTCCGGGCCAGGGCGGACACCTGCCGGTTGAGCAGGTCGGTGAGGACCTGTTCGAGGATGTCGTCGAAGGCCACCTCGTCGGGGAGCCGGATCACCGGGAAGGCGCGGCGTTCCGCCTCGGCGAGCATCGGGGCGGGCAGCTCGTGCAGGTAGCGGCCGAGTTTCACACCGAGGGCGGACACTCCCCGCTCGTCCAGTCCGGCGATGAGCGAGACCAGGGCGGCCGGGTCCTCCCGCAGCGGGTACCCGGTGGTGAGCAGCAGTTCCTGGGGTTTCACCCAGGGCAGGATGTCCGGCACTTCCATGACGTTGAGCCGGTCCACGGCCCGCCCCATCCCCGCGGCTCCCGCGAGGACGTGTGCCCCGCGTAACGCCCCCGCATGCAGAACCTCGGACACCGGCAGTCCGCGGGCCAGCCGGTTCGGGGAGCCGGCTGGCACATCATGGCCGTCGGCGGGTCCCGGTTCGGCAGGTCTGGACATGGGGCGACGGTAGCGGTCGGGTACGGCATCCGCGCTCGGTGACGGTGCGGGGCCCGCGGTGGTCGGGGTGTCGCACGGTGGCCGGGTCCCGAGGCGGCCTGGAGTGGGTGGCGGCCGGGAGGTGGCGGGGCCGGATCTGAACGGTGACAGGGGCCGCTGCCGGGCCCGCAGCATGGAGTGCCACGAAATCGTGTCATTCCACACGTTTTTACCGGCGTTCCGCCGGCCCGGCGTGCAAGAAAGTCGGCGCATCGGCTCGCAAAACGGACCGGTGGTGTGTATAGGATCTGTCGAGTTCGTACATCCTCGGGGGTGTCTCGGGGGTTTGGTCGCGGTCCGGTACAGATGCTGGACCCGGATGTGGATCGGGGGTTCTTGTGGCTGGGTATGAGGTTCAGCAGGAGTCGATGGCCAAGGGTGCGGCGGCTGTTGATGAGGCGT
>JARRQM010000126.1:0-11808 GCA_037381765.1 Kineosporiaceae bacterium | reverse complement strand
GGGTTCTGAGAGCTGGGGGCCCGAGAGCTGGGGGCCCGAGAGCTGGGGGCCCGAGAGCTGGGGGCCCGAGAGCTGGGGCCCTGCCGAGGATCGCCGCCTCGGGGCCGCAGTCCGGGGTCCAAGAGCCCAAGAGCCCGGGGGTCCGGGGGTCCGAGACGGGCTCGGAGTTCGGATAGCTCTCGTTCTTTCCCTACTCCGGTATTCGGGGCTCCGGCGAACAGGGGACCCAGTGAAAAGGAGCACCGGCGAACAAGGGACCCGGCGAACAAGAGCACCGGCGAATAGGGTCAGCTGAGCAGCAGTTTCCAGGTCCCGGCAGCGAGCCCGGCCGCCGTCGCCGCCAAGGCGAGGACGAGCCCTCCGGCCATCACCACGAGATCCGTCCCGGTGAGCCGGCTGGGACGAGCCCAGGTGCGCTCCCGATGCAGACCGAACCCGCGCGCCTCCATCGCCGTAGAGAGCACAGTGGCGCGTCGCAGAGCGAGTACGAGCAAGGAGAACAGCTGCCCGGCAACGGTACGGGCCCGCCCCAAGGGGCCACCGTCACCGAGCCCCCGAGCCCGGCGGGCCAACCGAAGATCTTCCCATTCCCGGGCGAAAACCCCGAACAATCTCATCGCCGCAAGAGCCGACAGGACGAACCGGACGGGCAACCGGAGCACCTGAGCGAGCGCATCGGCCAGATCCGTGGGGTCGGTGGTGGCGAGCAGAACAACCCCGGGCAGGCCGATGGCGAGCACCCGCGTCGAGATGGCGAGCCCCGCGACGGCCGACCCCGTGGTGACCGTCACCGGACCGACACCGAACAACACCCCGCCGTGATCGAGTCCGAACAGGGCCGTGGCCACCCCCGCGGGGATCGCACCGACAAGAACCACCGCAGAGCGTCGGGCCAGGGCCGACGCCGCGAGACCAGCCCAAGGGAGCGCGAGGACTTCGAAGGCGAGAGCGGTTCCCGCGGTCACCACATCCACCGTGAGCAACAACGCCGCGGACACGGCGAGCGCCACCACAAGCTTGGCGACAGGATTCGCCCGGGACAGAACCGTGCCCCGGACCGAGCCGCCAGGTCCGTCCAGAGCCTCGACGCTCACCGGACCCTCCGAACGTCAACCGGGCGCCCGGCGCGGAGCAGCAGCCGATTCCCGCCGAGCGCCTCGACGAGCGCCTCATCATGGGTGGCCGCGACGACGGCCGTCCCCTCGTCGAGCAGTCCGATGAGCAGGCCGACGAGTTCAGCCCACGTGCGCGAGTCCTGACCGAAAGTCGGCTCGTCGAGCAAAAGCACCCGCGGGCCCGTGGCCAGAGCCGTGGCGACGGACAGCCGCCGCTGTTCCCCGCCGGAAAGAGTGAACGGGTTCGCGGCGGCGAGCGAAACCAGCCGGAGACGTTCCAGGAGCGCATCGACCCGTTCCCGGACCCCTTCCGGCGTCAACCCGATACGTCGCGGCCCGACAGCCAAGTCGTCGGCGACCGTCGCCGCGACGAACTGATGCTGAGGCTCCTGGAACACCGTCCCGATCCGGCGGACCAACTGCCGGGCCCGCCACCGGTGCGGATACGGTCCCGCCCCCGCGGCGAGTTCCGGGGTGGCCCGAAGCTCCCCGCCGGCCGGGCACACCAGTCCGCCAAGAGCCCGCAACAAGGTGGACTTGCCCGAACCGTTAGGTCCGACAAGGCAACGGGCCGACCCCGCGGTGACGGCGAGATCGACGCCGTGCACGGTCGGCGTCGGATGCCGCCCCCCGGGCGGGGCCGCAGCCAGCTGCTCGGCCCGGAGCAGCACCGTCCCGTCACCGTCTGCGGCGGCGGGTGCCGGCCGCGGCTCCGCCCCCGGCACCCACACCCCCGCGGCGGCGAGACGGGCCCCGACCCGGGCGAAAACCTCCCGGGGCGGCCCGTCCGCGACCGCGCCACCCCCGGGGGCGAGGACGACGACCCGGTCGACGAGACCGACCCACGGCGCCACCTGATGTTCGACGAGCACGCACGTCGCGCCCGTGTCGTCGAGGACCCGGCCGATCCGGTCCCGGAGCATCCGGGTGCCGTCCGGGTCGAGCATCGCGGTCGGCTCATCGAGCAGGAGCAGGCCAGGACGTAGGGCGAGCACCCCGGCGAGGGCGAGCCGCTGCCGTTCCCCGCCGGACAGCGCCGACGTCGGATGCGCCCCCGGGTACGGGAAGGCGACAGCGGTGAGGGCTGCGGCGACCCGGTCCCAGATCTCCGGAACCGGGACCGCATGATTCTCCAGTCCGAACGCCACATCGTCGGCGCAGCGCGCGAGCACCGTCTGGGCCAGCGGATCCTGCAACAGCAAACCGGTCCGGGCGGTCCCGTCCGGTGCACCGGTGGCGCGGGCCCGCCGGGCCGGAACGCCGTCGAGCAGCAGGTCGCCATCCTGCTCGCCGCTGCCCTCCGCGGACGGGTCAAGCAACCCGGCGAGCCCGGCGAGCACGGTCGACTTGCCCGACCCGGACGGGCCGAGGAGGAGCACCCGCTCACCGGGGTTCACGTCAAGGTCGAGCCCGCGCACCGCCCAGGCCTTCCGGGTGGCGTACCGCCACCCCCAGCCCCGGGACCGGATCCCCACCGGGGCGGCCCGGCCCGGACCGCGCCCGGACCGCGCACGCCCGCGGGGGCCAGACCCGGGCGCGAGCCCCGGCGGGGAGACGGGCACGGGCCCCGGCGAGGAGACAGGCACGAGCCCCGGCGGGGAAGCGGGTACGCCCCCGGGCGAGGAGACGTCCGCGCCCCCCGACAGGGAGGCGTCCGCGCGCCCCGACGGGGAGGCGTCCGCGGAGGGCCGTGGCACCATCCGGGTCACACGCGTTTCGCGGACCGGCCCGAGGCCAGCGGGGCGAGCGCTCCGGTTCCGGCCAGCGCCCGGGTCAGGGCCCAGGCCCCGATCCCGGCAATGACCGCCCCGGACGTCACCGCGAGCGCCAGGTAGGCGCCGCGGTAGGCGGCGGAGAAGTCCGGGTAGTAGACGAGGGTATCGAGCAGCCCGACGGTGGCCCCGGCCCCGGCCCCGGCGAGCATCGCCGGGGCGAGCCCCCAGGCCCGGTACAGCAGGACGGCGAGGACCACTTCGGCGCCGAGTCCTTCGAGCAGCCCGTACCAGACGGTGGAGAACCCCCACTGGTTGCCGAGCAACGCCTCCAGGACGGCGGCGAGCAGTTCGACGAACACGGCGGCGCCGGGGCGGCGGATCACCAGGCCACCGAGCACCCCGGGGAGCAGCCACAGTCCGGCGAAGACCGCCGAGGCGGGCGGGTAGAAGCTGAGCCATCCGGTGAGTGGCGCCCAGGAGACGGCGACCCCCCAGAAGTAGAACCCGCCGACGACACCGAGCACCGAGGCGACGACGATGTCGACGACCGGCCAGGTACTCCGGGCGGTGACCGTACCGACCAGGACGATCCCGGCGAAGGCGACGAACAGTGCCGACGGGACGGTGAGGTCGGACAGCGCCGTGTCGAACACTGTCCGGTCGGCCGGCAGGCCGACGGTCCAGACAACGGCGCCGGCGATGAGGCTCGCGGCGATCCCGGCAAGGTGTCGGGGCCCGAGGCGGGGCAGGGCCACCCCCGGCGCTGCGGGGGTGTGCTCGACGGAACTCATGACGGATCCTCCCGATTCAGTCAGGAGGGGAACCGCATCGGGCCGGCCGTCCGCCGCGACATCGCACCGGTTGGTGCGTGCGCACGTGACAGCTCGCCCGTTGCGGCTGAGGTGGCCCGACTCCCTTCGCCGGCATGACCCGGATCAGGTTCGAGGGTCTGCGGTCGCCCGCACTCTCAGCGCCCCAATGGCGCTCCCCTGTCGCTACCGCCGACGCTACACCGCACAACCGGTCGCCGCCTACCGATGAACCCGGACGTGCGCAACGCGACACTCCGACGAGGGCCGAATATCCCGGACGCCCCGGGACAGGGCACAATGCCGCGGTGACCACCGAGGGGACGGCGGGGACGGGAACGCTGGCACAGGCCCTCGCGGCCGGCACCGTGGTGCTGGACGGCGGGCTGTCCAGTGAGTTGGAGCGCTCCGGACACGACCTGTCCGGCGACCTGTGGTCGGCGGCGCTGCTCCGGGACGCCCCGGAAGCGATCGCCCGGGTGCACCAAGCGTTCTTCGAGGCGGGTGCCCGCGTCGCGACGACGGCGAGCTATCAGGCGTCCTTCGCCGGGTTCGCGGCCGCCGGATTGGACCGGGCGGAAACCGAACGGCTCCTGCACCTGTCGGTGCGGCTGGCCCGGAACTCCGCGGACCGGGCCGGACGCGACGCCGGGCCCCGGTGGGTGGCCGCCTCCGTGGGCCCGTACGGGGCGGTACTCGCCGGTGGCGAGGAGTACACCGGCGCCTACCTCACCCCGGACTGGTCCGGGCGCCGCGGTGGCGGGCTGTCCGTGGACGAGTTGCGCCACTTCCACCGTCCGCGGCTGCACGCCCTGGCCGCGGCGGAACCGGATGTACTCGCCCTGGAAACGGTGCCGGGGCTCGTCGAAGTCGAGGCGCTCCTCGCCGAGGTCGCCGACCTGGGGGTTCCGGCCTGGCTCTCACTCACCACGGTGACCGGCGGGGACGGGCAGGTGCGCACCCGGCTCGGCGAGGACGCCGCCGAGGCCTTCGCCCAGGCCCGCGACGTCGCCGAGATCATCGCGGTCGGAGTGAACTGCACCGACCCGCGGGAGGTTCCCGCCGCGGTGCGGGTGGCGGCACGGGAGTCCGGCAAACCCGTCGTCGTCTACCCGAACAGCGGGGAATCCTGGGATGCGCTCGCCCGGTCCTGGCGCGGGGATCCCGCCTTCGCCGACGAGGATGTGACCGGTTGGGTCGCCGCCGGTGCCCGGCTCGTCGGCGGCTGCTGCCGGGTCGGCCCGGAACAGGTCGCGGCGATCTCCCGGACCCTCGGCCACTGACCTGAGGTCAGCCCGCGGCGACGGCCGCCCGGGGGTCGCCATCCGGGTGCGCCACCCGCCCCGGCAGGTCGCGCCACAGTGCCGGGAGGGTCGCGACGAGGCCGACACTCACCAACGCCACCACGGTGAAGGGCACCCAGGGGGCGACGGCGAACAACGCACCGGCTGCCCCCGCCGATCCGGCGATCGCCGCGGTCTGGGCACTGACGAACCTCCCTTGGGCCCGCCCCAGGGCCTCGACCGGCACGGCGTCGGCGAGCAGCGACTGGATCGCCGGGTAGACGAAGGCAACCCCGAGGGATTCGAGTATCCCGAGTCCGATGAGCCACCGGACGTCCATGATCCACGGGTACACGAATGCGAACGAGCAGGCGCCGGTCACGCCGGTCCGCGGACCATCCGGCGATGGAGCGGCGAACACGAACGGCAACGCGAACAGGGTCCACGACAGGCCGATCTGCCAGGTGGTGGCCCCGCGCAGGTCGAGCAGCAGAGTCCAGCAAGCCTCATAGATCCCGGTGAGCAGGCCCGCCGCGACAGCGGTGAGCAACACCCCGGTGCGCGCCCGGCGGAGCCGACCAGGGCCGCCCGCCCCGGGACCGCCCGCCCCTGGGCCGCCGGGACCGGGGTCCGGGCCGGGGCTCGGGGCTGGGTCGGGGCCTGGGTCGGAGGCTGGTCCCGGACCCGAGGCTGGACCCGGGTCTGGGCTCAGCCCCGCCGGGACGACGGCGGCGGTGACCGGTACCCCGCTGGCCGGAGTCCCCGTGTCCGGGACCCCGGGGACCGCAGCCCCGGACGCCGCGTCCCGGGCAGTCCGGCCGGAACCGGAGGTGAGGAGCACCGGGATCCCGGCGAGCAACGCGACGAGTGAGGACACCACGAACAGGTGCCCCATCTGCGCGATCCCGACGGCACTGCCGACGAGGGGCCCCACGGCGATCCCCGCGAGCTGCCCGCCGTACACCGCGGACACGGCCCGTCCCCGCATCTGGGCCGGCACCGACGCGGTGACCAGGGCGAGCATGGCAACCTCTGCGGCCCCCGCCGAGGCGCCCTGCCCGGCACGTAACACGGCGTACCCCGGCCCGGTGATGTCGAGCAGGAAGGCGGCGCTGAACGCCGCGTAGCCGAGCAGCCCGGTGAGGAGCACGCTACGGTGCCCGACCCGGTCGGCGAGATGGCCGGAGAGGTACTGGGCAATGACGCCTGCCGCGAAGAAGGCGGCCATGACGATCCCGACCATGGTGTCGGTGCTACCGCGACGCTGTAGGTAGAGCGGCAGCAGAGGGAGTACCGCACTGGAACCCAGCCATTGCAGGAAGGAGGCCAGGGAGATCCCGGCGACCAAGGTGATGACGCTGCTGCGCCGCACGTCCCGGAACATCCTCACTCCTGCCCGGGCCGGGTCGTCCGGTCCGGTTCGGTCTCGGGCCGGGTCGTCCGGTCCGGTTCGGTCTCGGGTCGGGCCATCCGGTCGAGTTCCAGCCGGACCTGTTCGCGCAGCTGCGGGGTGAGCCCGTCCAGTCCGAACAGCTCGCACAGCCATAACCCGTCCGCGGCGAGCCGGGCCACGGTCGCCCGCGCCGGGTCGATCCCGTCGTCGGCGATCTGCTGCTGCCACCCGGCGAAGGCTCCCTGCAAGGGGGCGAGCAGCTGCGGTTCGGAGGCGACGGCGGCAATCAGGGCGGCACCGAGCTGTTCGCCGCGCTGTTCCCGTTCACCTTGGGGCGGCGCGAAACACTCCGCGATGTAGGCCCGGACGAGCGCGCCGGGCCCGCTGCCGGTGTGCTGTGCCCGCAGCCCCTCATCGAACTGGCCGGCGAGGCGTTCCACCATCGCGGCGATAAGAGCGGACCGGCTGGGGAAGTGGTACAGCACACCACCCTTGCTCAGCCCGGCCCGGTCCGCGGTTTTCTCCAGGGTGAGGTTCGCCACCCCATCGGTGAGGACGACGTCCTCGGCCGCGTCGAGGATCCGGGCCCGGGTCGACGCCCGGCCGGGAACACGCGAGACCTGATTCATGGGATAACTGTACCGTCTGGACGGTTCAGTGCTCTGGTCCGCGGCGGATCGCACCGTACCGGCCAGGACGCAGCGGATCGCACGCACCGACCGGGGGACGCACCGCACCGGCCGGGAGTCGCGCCGCGCCGGCCGAGGGACGCACCGCACCGACCGGGGAGTGCCCTGCACCAGCCCGATCTGCCCCGTCCCACCGTGTCCGGGCAGGCCGGACCAGGCCGAACGCGGGAGACCGGGCCGGGCCGGACCGAGCCGGGGGCCAGGGGCGTGGCCGGACCAGGGGCCAGGGGCGCGGCCGGACCGGGGGCCAGGGGCGCGGCCGGACCAGGACGGATGCGGCTCAGTAGGCTCCGCGGCGCTGAACGATCGCGGCGATCGTCCGCGCGAGGATGAGCAGGTCGAGGCTGAGCGACCAGTTCTCCACGTAGGTGAGGTCGAGCCGGACCGACTCCTCCCAACTGATTTCCGAGCGCCCGCTGACCTGCCACAGCCCGGTGATGCCGGGGCGCACCAGCAGGCGCCGCCGCACGTGCCCGGTGAAATCGGAGTCCTTCACCGGCAGGGGGCGCGGCCCGACGATCGAGGTGGCCCGGAGTACCCGCCCGACCGGGGTGATCCGCGGGTCGTCCTTGATCTTGAACAGCAGCCCGTCGGATTCGTTCCGGTCGGCGAGGTCGGCGAGCCTGGCCTCGGCGTCCGCGTACATCGTGCGGAACTTGAGCACCCGGAACTCCCGGCCGTCCTGCCCGATCCGCACCTGGCGGAACAGGGCCGGTCCCGGGCTGGTCAACCGGACCACCGCGGCCGTGACGAGCAGCAGCGGGGACAGGACGAGCAGCCCGAACAGCGCCCCGGTGACGTCGAGCACCGCTTTGGCCATCCGGGGGACGCCGGCCAGGCGCGGCTGGTCGACGTAGAGCAGGGGAAGCCCGGCGACGGGACGCACGCCGATCCGCGGACCGGCGACGTCGGTGAGGCTCGTCGACACGACCAGGTCGGCCCCGCAGTCCTCCAGGCTCCAGGCGGTGCGCCGGATCCGTTCCGGGGTGGCGGAAACGCCACCGGCGACGACGACGGTGTCCGCCCCCACCCGCCGGACCACGGTGTCCACCTGATCCCAGGTGCCGAGGACCGGCACGCCGGGCGCCAGCCTGCGCCGGCTGCCCTGCCCGACGCAGGCGGCCACCGGGGCGAACCCGGCGAAGGCGTCCGCGCGTAGCCGGGCGACCAGGGAGGCGACCTGATCCCGGTCACCGACCACGACGACCCGGTGCAGCCAGCGTCCCTGGGACCGGAAGGCGACGACGGCCCGCCGGACCGAGAACCGGGCCCCCGGGAGCAGCACCAGCCCGCCGGCCAGGGCGGTGACGAGGGCGAACCGGGCCTGGCTGCTCCCGGTCGCGTAGCCGAGCACGGCGACCGCGCCGAACACCTTGAGGGTGGCCTGGATGACCCTCTTGTACTCCTCGGCGCCGGTACCGAGGATGCGCGGCGTGTACCCGCCGGAAGCGGCGATCGCCGGGAGCCACAGTGCCGCCGCGAGCAGGAGTTCCCGCCGCGCCGGCTCATCCACCTGTGCACCGACCACCCCGGCCGCGACGAGGGCCAGCCCCGTAGCGACGGCGTCGCCGGTGATGAGTAGTGCCCGGGCCCCCGCCCACCAGGGCGGGGCACCCGCCGCGTCCGCAGAGGGCGCCGCGGGCCGGGTCCCCTCGTCCAGCAGCCCCGCCGTACCCGGCGAGCCGTTCGCGCCGTGCGGACCGCGTCGGTCATTCGTGCCGTTCAGGCCGTCCGGGTCGTTCAGTCCGTCCGCGCCGCGTCGACCGTTCGCGCCGCGTCGACCGTTCGTGCCGCGACGGTCGTTCGGGGTGAGCGGGTCGTTCGGACTCGGGCTTTTCGGGCTGCGCGGGCCGTGCCAGACCGGCACGGTTCCCGGGGGTGCGGGCAGCGCCTGGTCTGCCGTCCTCATCCTCTGTCGTGCTCCTCACTCAGGTGCCGGGCGTGGACGCCGCACATACACACACCCCCGACGGTGCAGCTATCGACACGTCCACACGTGTCTTTGAGCCCGGACCGGTGGTCACCGACCCATCCGGACCGGCCCGACAGCACGGGTCCGTCCCCGGACAACGGAGGGAGACTACTCTATGCAGTCGATCAAATACGCATGGATAGCTGATCTGCTTGGGCGGCAGCCCCGGAACCACCCCGCACCACACCGGCCCTCCCACGCCGCCCCGCACCACCCCGAGCGGGGGGGGCCGGGCGGGGAACCCCGGGCTCGGGCACGGTGTGGCACCACACCCACCCAGCGAACACGGGTCGAACACCGGTCGAACACGGTGTCACACCGTGCCCGATCCGTTAGGCGGAACTCCGCACGGCGACGACGTTCCGGGTCGCGGCGACAGCGCCGCGGAGTGCCGGTACAAAGTCCCGCCCACGGTGAGGGACCACTGCGACACACCGCGCGCTACAGCGGTGGGGCTGCCTCGGCAAGAGCGTGCAGGGCTGCGGGGAACACCTCCGCGGGCGGGTTGACGAGTCCGGCCCCGACCTGCCCGACCCCGGCGACCCGCCCGGCCATCCCGGTGTTGATCTGCGGGAGGACACCGGTGCGGAGCACCGCGGTCACGTCGATCCCGGTCGGGGTTCCGGCGAATTCGAGCACCGGCACCGCGAATGCGGGGTTGCGGGCGAGGGTGATCCCGTACATGCGGCGGGTCGTCGCGAGCGCGAACGGTACGTCCCCGCCGACGAAACGCACGATCGCCGGGGCCGCGGCCATCGCGAACCCGCCGATCCCGGCCGTCTCGGTGATCGCCGAGTCGCCGATGTCCGGGTTGGCGTCCTCGGGGCCGAACCCGGCGAGGAACAACCCTTCCGGGGTGTCCGCGGGGCCGGTGAACCACTGCCCTCCGGTCCCGGAGACCTGGATGCCGAAGTCGGTCCCGTTCCGGGCCATCGCGACGACGACGGTCGAGCCGGGGATGTCCCGGGCGGCGTCGGTGGCGAGCTTGGCCGCGGGCATGACGAGGTTGAGGAAGAAGTGGTCGTTCCCGGACACGAACCGGGCCACGTCGGCGACGTCGGTGGCGCTCACCCCGGGCAGTTCCTCCGACGCCCGGATCAGCGGCGGCAGCAGCTCGCGGAGCAGCATCAGCGTGCCGGCCCGGTTGCGGTTGTGCCCTTCATCACCCATCTGCAGCATCTGCGCGATGATCGCCTTCACGTCGACCGGGCCGCTGCCGTCCCGCACCGAGCGGACGGCGTGCCGGAGCAGCGGACCGAGCACCGCGCTCATCCACCGCAGCCGCTCGATGACGTCCGCGGAGTACGCGCCGTAGCGCAGCACCTTGCCGAGCCCCTCGTTGAGCGAGCACCAAGCACGCCGCCCGGTGGCGGGGTCCTCCAGTTCGAACACCCACATGGACGGGGAGATGATCCCGGCCATCGGGCCCACGGCGGCATGGTGATGACACGGATCGAGGGTGATCGCCGCACCGGAACCGGGCGCCCCGGACGTCCCGGCGAGCAGTTCGGCCGCCCGGTCGGGGTCGGCGGCGAGCCCCTCGAAGACCATCGCCCCCTGCAGTGCCCCGCGCATCGGGCCGGACGCCCGGTCCCAGGTCAGCGGGGGTCCCGCGTGCAGGAACGTGCCCGGTTCCAGGCCGAGGGCCTCCCCGGCGGGGCGGACGTCGACGAGCCGGGCACCGGCGGCGAGCATCCGGTCGACGGCGTGGGCGTTCGCGGCCTCACGTCGCGGGTCGGCCATCACCCGGGCGAGGTCGGCGGCCACCGTCCCGTCCGGATCGGGGGTGGGCGGGCGCCAGTCGACCTCGGTGACCTCGACAGCCTGGTCGGTCAGGGCCCGGGAGAACAGGGACACTCCGGCGGTGACCACCCGGGGTTCGGCCCGCAGCAACCGGGACGGACCGGCCGGGGCGGCGTCACCGGACAGGGACGCGCCCGCCGGGGCGGCGTCACCGGACGGGGGCGGACCGGCCGACGTGGCGCCGGACGGGGTGTTCGGGTGCGCGCTCATCGCGGTCCTCCCGTGGGCCGGCCGAGCAGCGCGACGGCGGTGCGCGCGGCGTCGGCGTTGGACAGGTGCACCGAGGCGCCCGCGGCGGCGAGGGCCTCGGCCTGGCGGGTCAGCCCCTGCGGGTCCCCGTCGGTGCCGCTGAGCGAGACGACGACGGCAAGGTCGGTCCCGGCCCGTTCGGCGGCCCGGTGCGCGGCGGCAAGGGCCGGGGCGAGGTCACCGGCAGGGTCGGGGTGCGCGCCAAGCCCGAGAACCACGTCGAGGAGCAGCACCACCCCACCGTCGGCGACGGCGGCATCGACGAGCCAGGAGGCCCGCAGGGTGGAGTCGATCATCGGATGCGGGCGCCCCCGGGTCAGCTCATCGTCACCGAAGTCGACCATGATGTGACCGCCGCCGCCGTCCGGTGCGAGCAGGTCGGGTCCGAGCCGGGCCGCGCCGGGCAGCGGGATGTTCGAGGGCAGCGGACCGAGGGCGGCGGAGGCGAGGAGCATGGCCTCATCGCACAGGGTGCCCCCGGAGAAGGAACCACGCAGCCACCCGTACGACCCCTCCGGCGGGGTCGGGGCGGGCCAGCGGCGGGGCGGTGTCCAGGGACTGCCGAGCGCGGTGACGGCCCCTTCGGCGGCGGCGGTGAGGTCGGGGCCGTCCGGTCCGAGCAGGGCGAACCGGACGGGGGTGGCCAGGGCCGCGGCGTCCTCGCGGAGCCGGGCCGCCACCTCCTCGGCGGGCGGTTTGGACACGACGACGATGAGGTCGACCGTCGGGTCAGCGTCGAGCAGGGACAGGGCCTGCCGGGTGGACCGTCCGCCGACGTCG
>JARRQM010000125.1:0-5800 GCA_037381765.1 Kineosporiaceae bacterium | reverse complement strand
GCCCAGGCGGTGGCCGACGGGTATGCCGGAACCCTCGCCGACGTGCTTCGTCTCGCTGTCCCGCCGCGGCACGCCCAGGTGGAGGCCGAACCGGTGGATGCGCCGGTTCCCGGCCCCCCCGGCCGGCCGGGCCCCGGGCCCTGGTCGGACTACCCGGCCGGCCCCGCCTTCCTGCAGCATCTGGCCGGGGGCCGGGACCCGCAGGCGGTGTGGACCGCGTTGCCCGGGGCCGGGCACTGGGCCGAGGCCCTCGCGGTCGCCGCGGGGACCGTCCTGGCCGGGGGCCGGTCCGCGCTCATCGTGCTCCCGGACCGGCGCGACGTCGACACCGTCGAGGCGGCGGTGCGGGACCTCCTCGGCCCGGACCGGCACGTCCGGCTGGAAGCCGATCTCGGCCCGGCCCGGCGCTACCGGGCCTTCCTCGCGGCCCTGCGCGGGCGCGCACGCCTCGTCCTCGGTACCCGGGCCGCTGCCTTCGCTCCGCTGCCCGACCTCGGCCTGGTCGCGGCCTGGGACGACGGGGACACCTCGCACGTCGAACCCCGCGCGCCCTACCCGCAGGTCCGTGAGGTGCTCGCGCTGCGCGCCGAACAGTCCGGGGCGGCCCTGCTGCTCGGCGGCTGGAGCCGGTCGGTGGAGGCGCAGCGGCTCGTCGAACGCGGGCGGGCGCACGGGATCGAGGCCGACCGGGCGCTGCGCCGGCGACGCTGGCCCCGGGTGGTGGTGGCGGCCGACGAGCCAGGTCCGGGCGACCCCGGCGCCCGGGCCGCCCGGCTGCCGTCACCGGCCTGGCGGGCCGTGCAGCAGGGGTTACGTCGCGGCCCGGTGCTCGTGCAGGTGCCGCGTTCGGGGTACCTGCCCGGGACGGCCTGCCAGACCTGCCGGGCACCTGCCCGCTGCCCGCACTGCCAGGGTCCGGTCGTGGTGCGCGGTCCGGGCGGGGGGATCGGGACCGCGGTCCGCGGGGCGGGGGGCACCGGCCCGGGGGGTGCGGGGGAGGAGAGTACGGGGGAGGGGGCCGGTGGCCCGGTGTGCTCCTGGTGTGCCCGGCCGTTGACCGGCTGGACCTGCCCGCAGTGCGGGGGACACCGGTTGCGGGCCCGGGCCATCGGGGTCGAACGCACCGCCGAGGAACTCGGGCGGGCCTTCCCGGGGAACCGGGTCGTGGTGGCCCGCCCCGGTGCGGTCCCCGCGCCGGTGCGGGCCGGACTCGTGCTCGCGACCCCGGGGGTGGAACCTCCGGCCGCGGACGGTTACGCGGCGACGGTGCTCCTGGACGGTGACGTCCTGCTCGGCCGGGCTGACCTGCGGGCCGGGGAGGAGGCGTTGCGGCGCTGGCTGGGCGCATCCGCGCTGACCCGTCCGGCCGCTGCCGGGGGGGTCGTGATGATCTGCGCGGATCCGGCCGCGCCGGCGGTGCAGGCACTGGTCCGGCTGGATCCGGCCGGATTCGCGGCCCGGGAACTGGACGAGCGGGCCGGTCCGGGGCTGCCTCCCGCCGTCACCGCGGTCACCGTGACCGGGCCGCCCGGGGCGGTCTCGGCCCTGCTCGACTCGGCCCGGCTGCCGGGCGGGGCCGAGGTGGCCGGTCCGGTCCCGGTTCCGGAGCGCCGGGAGACCGGGGGCGGCAGCGCCGGGCGGGGCGGGCCAGGACGGGGCCGGGGATCCGGCGGCGGAGCCGGTCCGGCGGCGGAGCCGGCCGTCCGGGCCCTGGTCCGGGTTCCGGACCGGGACCGTGCCGCCCTGGTGGCCGCCCTGCGGGCGGCCATGGTGACGGCGAGCGCGCGGCGTGTGCCCCCGGTGCGGGTTCAACTGGACCCGCGGGATCTCGACTGATCGGGGACCCTACGCCGGGCGGGGTAGTCCGTTCCTCGACCTGCTCGTCGCGGCGGTCACCGTGGCGGGGGCGGTACGCGTCCGGCGGATCCGTTCGGTGCCGTGATCCGGGGCGGGCAACCGTACCGTCCGGGTGCCCGCGCCGGCGAGAACCGTGCCGAGCGGCCCCGTAGACTGGGTGCCTGCGCATCCGTTCCGGTACGACTCAGGGAGAACCGTGGCCATCCAGCAGATCCGGGTCTTCGGCGACCCCGTGCTCCGGACGCCCGCCGAGCCGGTGGTCGACTTCGACAAGGAGCTGCGCACCTTGGTCAAGGACCTTGAGGACACCATGCTCGAAGCTCCGGGGGCCGGGCTGGCCGCCCCCCAGATCGGCGTGGGGCTACGGGTGTTCACTTACTATGTGGACGGTGAACTCGGGCACCTCGTCAACCCCGAGATCGTCGAGGTGTCCGAGGAGGTCCAGGAAGGGGACGAGGGCTGCCTGTCCTTCCCCGGGATCTACGTGGACACCCCGCGTGCCCTGCGGGCCGTCGCCAGGGGCTTCACCATGCACGGGGAGCCGATCCGGGTCGAGGGCAGCGAGCTCCTCGCCCGGGCCCTGCAGCACGAGACCGACCATCTCGACGGGATCCTCTTCATCGACCGGATGGACCGGGAACAGCGCAAGCTCGCCCTCAAGGCGATCCGTGAGGCGGAGTGGGCCGGTGAGCCCGCCCCGGTGATCCGGACCAGCCCGCACAGCACCTTCGGGCAGTCGCTGTAGGGCCGGACATGCGCTTGGTCTTCGCCGGCACCCCCGAGGTGGCCGTGCCCGCCCTCGACGCCCTCGCCGCCTCACCGCACACCTTGCTCGCCGTGCTCACCCGCCCGGACACGGTTGCGGGCCGGGGCCGGCGGTCGGTACGCAGCCCTGTCGCCCGGTGGGCCGAGGAACGGGAGATCCCCGTGCTCCGGCCCGACCGTCCCGGTGACCCCGGTTTCCTCGATGAACTCGCCGCCCTCGCCCCGGACTGTGTCCCGGTCGTCGCCTACGGTGCGCTACTTCCCCGGACCGCCCTCGACGTGCCCCGGTACGGCTGGGTGAACCTGCACTTCTCCCTGCTCCCGGCCTGGCGGGGGGCCGCACCGGTACAGCGGGCACTGATCGCCGGGGACGAGATCACCGGCGCGACCACCTTCGCCATCGAGGAAGGACTGGACACCGGGCCGGTCTACGGGCACATGACCGAACGGATCCGCGCCACCGATACGGCCGGGGATCTGCTGGCCCGACTCGCCGAGGGCGGGGCACAACTGCTCCGGCAGACCCTGGACGGGATCGCCGACGGCAGCCTGAGCCCGCAGCCCCAATCGTCCGATGACGTGTCCCTGGCCCCGAAGATCACGGCGGAGGACGCCCGGATCGACTGGACCCGGCCCGCGTGGGCGGTGGACCGGCAGGTTCGCGGCTGCACCCCGGCACCCGGGGCGTGGACGACCTTCCGGGGGGAACGGGTCAAACTCGGCCCGGTGACCCCGCTCACCCCGGCCGGTTCCGGTCCCGGCCCGGGCCCCGGGGATGGTCCGGGCACCAGCGACGGTGCTGCCGGTCCGGCCCCCGCGCCGGCCCCCGGGGAGATCCGGTCCGGTCGTCGGGAGGTCCTCGTCGGTACCGCCACCGGTCCGGTGCGGCTCGGCACGGTCCAACCACCGGGACGCCGAGCGGTGCCCGCAGCCGATTGGGCTCGCGGTGCCCGTCCCGAACCGGGGGAGACATTCGGGTGAACCCGCAGACACCGGGCCGGTCCCCGGTCGCCGGGCGCCGCCGCCGGCCGCGTTCCCGGGCGGCTGCGGCCCGTTCGGTCGACCCCGCCCGGCAGGTCGCCTTCGACCTGCTCCGGGCCGTCGCCGAACGGGACGCCTACGCCAACCTCATCCTGCCGTCCCTGCTCCGCCGGGCCGGGCTGACCGGCCGGGACGCGGCGTTCGCCACCGAACTCGGCTACGGCGCGCTCCGTGGGCAGGGCAGCTACGACGTGATCATCGCCGCCTGCGCGCAGCGCCCGGCCACCGAGATCGACCCGCCGGTGCTTGACGCCCTACGACTGGGCGCGCACCAGCTGCTGGCCACCCGGGTCCCCGCCCATGCGGCGGTCGCCGCCACGGTCGACCTGGTCCGCGCCGAGGTCGGCGGCGGCGCCGCCGGGTTCGCCAACGCCGTGCTGCGCCGGATCGCCGAGCGCGGGCTCGAACCGTGGCTGGCCGACCTCGCCCCGGATCGGGACCGGGACCCCGACGGCCACCTGGCCGTGCTCACCTCGCATCCGGCCTGGGTGGTCCGGGCCTTCCGGGACGCCCTGGTCTCCGCCGGGCGCCCGGCCGGGGAACTCGACGACCTGCTCGCCGCCGACACCGTTCGGCCCCGGGTGTGCCTGGCCGCGCTGCCGGGACTGTCCGACCCCGGGGAACTGGCCGCGGCCGGTGCTCGGCCCACCGGGCTGTCCCCGCTGGCCGCGCAGGTCAGCGGCCCCCCCGAGGAGGTACCCGCGGTGCGTGCGGGCCGGGCCCGGGTCCAGGACGAGGGCTGTCTGCTCGTCGCCCTCGCTCTCGCCGCGGCCCCCCTGGACGGCCCGGACACCGGCCGCTGGCTGGACCTGTGCGCCGGACCTGGCGGGAAGAGCGCCGTACTCGCCGCGGAACTCGCTGACCGGCGTTCCCGGGGCGAGCTGCCCGGCGGGGCCGGACTCGTCGCCGTCGAAGCCCTCGAACAGCGGGTCGGGCTGGTCGCCACCGCGGTCCGGGCCGTCCCCGGGGACGTCGAACTGCGCCACGGGGACGGGACCCGGGTGGGGGAGACCGAACCCGGCCGGTACGACCGGGTACTCGTCGACGTCCCGTGCACCGGGCTGGGCGCGCTGCGGCGTCGCCCGGAGTCCCGCTGGCGGCGCCGCCCCGCGGACCTGCCGGCGCTGACCCCGTTGCAGCGGAAACTGCTCGCCTCGGCCCTGGACGCGGTGCGCCCGGGCGGGGTCGTCGGCTACGTGACCTGCTCCCCGCATCCCGCGGAAACCAGGCTCGCCGTCGACGACGTGCTGCGCCGCCGCGGGGACACGCACCGCCTGGACGCCCGTGCGTCGCTGGCCGCGGCCGCCGGCGGCCCGGTACCGGAGCTGGGCCCGGGGCCGGACCTGCAGTTGTGGCCGCATCTGCACGGTACCGACGCGATGTTCCTGTCGCTGCTGCGCCGGACCTGACCGGCCCCGCCCCCGGATCCGTCGCCAGCCGGCGCGCTCATCCTGATCGCCCTGGTCCGGCCCCCGGTGCGGGCGGTGCGCCGCGCCGACCTGCCGGATCTGCTCGGCCTCGGGATCGCCACCGGGGTGGTCACCGTCGCGTTCCTGTCCGCGATCGACCGCATCCCGCTCGGGACCGCCGTCTCGGTCGAGTTCCTCGGGCCGCTCACCGTCGCCGCCGTGCGCAGTCACCACCGGCGGGCGCTGATCTGGCCGGGAACCGCGCTGCTCGGGGTCGTCCTGCTGACCCGGCCCTGGCACGGCCGGGTGGACGGGGCGGGGCTCGCCCTCGCCGGGCTCGCCGCCGCCGGTTGGGCCGGGTACATCGTCCTCACCCAACGGGTCGGTGACCGTTTCCCCGGATTGGGCGGTCTGTCGTTGACCATCCCGATCGCCGCGGTGGTGACCGCCGTCGTCGGTGTCCCGCAGGCCCGCGGGCACCTCACGCCTTCCGTCCTGGCCATGGCCGCCGGGCTCGCGGTGCTCCTGCCGGTCCTGCCGTTCGCCCTCGAACTGCTCGCCCTGCGCCGGATGACGCCGACGGCGTTCGGCACCCTGATGGCCCTGGAACCCGCTTTCGGCCTGCTCCTCGGTCTGCTGGTGCTGCATCAGGCGCCGACCTCGACGCAGTTCGCCGGGATCCTCCTGGTCGTCGGGGCCGGTGCGGCCGCGCAGCGCGGGGGACGCCG
>JARRQM010000124.1:0-9197 GCA_037381765.1 Kineosporiaceae bacterium | reverse complement strand
CGGAGCCGACTGCGGTGGATTCGTCGATCGTCAGCTGGGCGGCACCGAGCCTGCGCAACCCGTTCACCTGCAGCAGCGGTGACATCTGCAGGCCGTAGAAGCCGTTGCGCACCCCCAGCAGGCCAGCCGTGGCGATCGCGGCGATCCCGCCACCTCCGGCACCGATGACGCCGACGAAAGCGAACTGCGAACCGCCGGTGAACATGAGCAGGCTGAGCGCGCAGGTCTGCGCCACGCTCAAGCCGGAAGCCACGGACAGGGCGCCGAACGACACCCCGTACGCCCCGGTCGCCACCGCGACCGAGGCGGCCTGGCGGAGCACCACGGACCGGGCTGTCCTCATGCCGGTTCCGGTGTCGGCATCGGTATCGGCGGGCCTGGTCGGCCCCGCACCGGTTCCGGTGTCGGCATCGGTGTCGATGTCCGCGTGGGGCGAGGGACCGGGGGCGGACACGGACGAGGACTCCTTCACGGGGGTGGCCGGGCGGGGTTTCCCACTTTCCCATGGGTGCCGCGTGACCGTCCCGCAGGCTCGGCCCGCCACCTTGCAGGTGCGGCCCTTCCGTCCCGCGGACTCGGCCCGGTGTCCGGCAGGTGTGGCCCTGCCGTCCGGCGGGCGGGAGCACCGTCCCGCGGAGGTGGCCCTGCCCTCCGGTGGGGGGATGCGGACCCGGTGCGGGTCCCCTCGGGGACGGCGGTACCGGGGCCCGTCGGCGGTGCCCGACCCGCCCGGTGGTGCGGCTGAGAGCGTTGCCTAGGGTCGGGGTATGTCCACTACGGAATCCGCCCATCCGGTTGATGCCACCCACCCGGTTGATGCCGCCCACCCGGTTGATGCCATCGCTCCGGTTGGTGTCGTCGCCCCGGCAGATGCCGTCGATCCGGTTGAAACCGGCCACGCCCCGACCGGTGCCGACCACGCCGCCGCCGGTCCCGGCCTGGCCGCGTTGTCGGCCCGTCGTTTCGCTGCGGTCCTGTTCGATCTCGACGGCACGCTGATCGACTCCACCGATGCGGTGGAGCGGTCCTGGCAACGGTGGGCGGCGGAACGGGGAATCGCCCGGTCCTCGTTCACCATTTCGCACGGGGTGCCGGCCCGGCAGGTGCTCGCCCGGTTCCTGCCGCCCGACGAGGTGGCGGCGGCCTTCACCCGGATCGAGGAGATCGAGGTCGCGCAGGTCGACGGGATCGTCGTCCTGCCCGGTGCCGCCCAGGCCCTCGCTGCGCTTCCGTCGGGGCGGGCCGCGATCGTGACTTCGGGGACGCCGCCGCTGGTGCGGGCCCGGCTCGCGGCGACCGGGCTGCGCCCGCCGCCGGTACTGGTCACCGCGGATGATGTGGCGGTGGGCAAACCCGACCCGGCGCCGTACCTGCTCGCCGCACGCCGGCTCGGTGTCGACCCCGGGGATTGTCTCGTCGTTGAGGACGCCCCGGCCGGGGTCGCGGCGGGCCGGGCGGCCGGGTGCGCGACCCTTGCGGTGCTCACCACGCACCTCCCTGCCGAGCTGCCCGCTGACGCCGCGATCGGTTCCCTGGACCGGATCCGGTTCGTCGCCGACCCGGACGGGGACGGGGTTCGGCTCGTCGTGGACGGGGAAGGGAACGGGAGCGGGGACGGGGGTCCGGACCCTGCGCGCCCATCCGGCGCCCGGCTCGCCGGGCCCGGTGCCGGGGACGCTCGGTAGGGTCATCCCGTGACCGAGAACGTGACCCCCCAGGCCCCCGGGGACGCCGCGCCCCCCGTGGCCTCCACGGAGGCCGGAGCGGGCGGTGACGCGGTCGAGTTCCGCTCCGATGTCACCGTCCAACTCATCCGCTCCTCCGCCCGGGACGCCGATGTGCTCTTCGCCGCGCGGGTGTCCACCCAGGGGGAGCAGAGCCTGGAGCAGCTCGACGCCGATCCGGAACGTTCGGCGGGGCTGATCAATTACCTCATGCGGGACCGGCACGGGTCGCCGTTCGAACACAACTCGATGACGTTCTACGTGCAGGCGCCGATCTTCGTGTTCCGGGAGTTCATGCGGCACCGGATCGCCTCCTACAACGAGGAGTCCGGCCGGTACCGGCAGCTGCGGCCGACCTTTTACGTGCCGGGCCCGCAGCGCAAGCTCGGTCAGGTGGGTCGTCCCGGACATTACGAGTTCGTCGAGGGCAGCCCGGAACAGCACGCTCTGGTCGAGGCCGAGACGATGCGGTCCTGCCGTGACGCGTACGCCTCCTACCAGCGGATGCTCGCTGCCGGGGTCGCCCGGGAGGTGGCCCGGATCGTTCTGCCGCTGACCATTTACTCCTCGATGTACGTGACGATGAACGCCCGCGCCCTGATGAACTTCCTCTCCCTGCGCACCTCCCGGCCCGAGGCACGGTTCCCGAGTTTCCCGCAGCGGGAGATCGAGATGTGTGCCGAGCAGATGGAGGGGCACTGGGCCCGGCTGATGCCGCTGACCCACGGTGCTTTCGAGGCCAACGGCCGGGTGGCGCCCTGAGCGGCACCCCGGCCCCCGGCCCGGTTCAGGCCGCGGGCGCCGGCCCCGGCGGCGGCGGTACCGTTTCCCCCATGTCCGAATCCCCCACCGGCCCCACGCGGACCGTCCCCCTGACCGCCTCCCCGCCTGCCCGGCCCTTCGGCGCCTTGCTCACCGCCATGGTGACGCCGTTCACCCCGGACGGCGCACTCGACCTGCCCGCGGCCCAGCGGCTGGCCAGCCATCTCGTCGACGAGGGGTGCGACGGCCTGGTGGTTTCCGGGACCACCGGGGAATCCCCGACGACCTCGGATGCGGAGAAGGCGGAGCTGCTGCGCGCGGTCGGCGAGGCGGTCGGTGACCGGGTCCGGGTCGTCGCCGGGGTCGGCACGAACGACACCCAGCACACCGTCGAACTGGCCCGGGCCGCCGAGAAGGCGGGGGCGGACGGGCTGCTCGTGGTCACTCCCTACTACTCCAAGCCCCCGCAGGCGGGGTTGGTGGCGCACTTCCGCACCGTCGCCGACGCGACCGGGCTGCCGGTGATGATGTACGACATCCCGGGCCGGTCCGGGGTGCCCATCCACACCGAGACGCTCGTCCGGCTCGCCGAACATGAGCGGATCGTCGCGGTCAAGGACGCCAAGGAAGACCTGTACGCGGGGTCGTGGGTGATGGCCCGGACCGATCTCGCGTTCTACAGCGGCAGCGACGCCCTGAATCTCGCCTGGCTCGCGCATGGCGGGGCCGGGCTGGTCAGTGTCGTCGCCCATGTGGCCGCAGCCGGGTACGCGCGGATGATCGCCGCCGTGGACGCCGGGGATCTCGGCTCCGCCCGGGAAGAGCACCAGCGGCTGCTGCCCGCGGTGCGCGGGGTGATGACCCGCAACCAGGGCGCCATCATGGCCAAGGCCGGGGTCCAGGCCCAGGGTGTCCTGGAACATCGCACCATGCGGCTACCGCTGGTAGCCGCTACCGACGAGGAGGCTGAGGCGCTGCGCGGCGACCTCGCCCAGGCAGGGGTTCTGTGAGTCACCCGCACCCGGATCTAGCGGCCCCGCCGCCGCTGTCTCCCGGCGGTCTCCGCGTGACCCCCCTCGGGGGGCTCGGTGAGATCGGCCGGAACATGACCGTCCTCGAACATGAGGGTCGGCTACTCATCATCGACTGCGGGGTGCTTTTCCCCGAGGACCACCAGCCCGGGGTCGATCTCGTCCTGCCCGACGTCACCTCGATCCTGGACCGGCTGGACGACGTTGAGGCGGTCGTGCTCACGCACGGCCACGAGGACCACATCGGCGCAGTGCCCTACCTGCTGCGGCTGCGTCCCGACCTGCCGCTGATCGGGTCGCAGCTCACCCTCGCGCTCGTCGAGGCGAAGCTGCGGGAGCACCGGATCACCCCGTACACACTGACCGTGCGGGAGAACCAGTCCGAACGGTTCGGCCCGTTCTCCTGCGAGTTCGTCGCCGTGAACCACTCGATTCCGGACGCACTGGCCGTTGCGGTCCGTACCGGTGCGGGCACCCTGCTGCACACCGGTGACTTCAAGCTGGACCAGTTGCCGTTGGACAAGCGGATCACCGACCTGCGGGCGCTGGCCCGGATCGGGGAGGCCGGGGTCGACCTGTTCCTGGTCGACTCGACGAACGCCGACGTCCCCGGGTTCACCACGTCGGAGCGGGAGATCGCCCCGGTTCTCGACCGGGTGTTCGCCGCCGCCGAGCGGCGGATCATCGTCGCCTCCTTCGCCTCACATGTGCACCGGGTGCAGCAGGTGCTCGACGCGGCCACGGCACACGGTCGCAAGGTCGCCTTCGTCGGCCGGTCGATGGTCCGGAACATGGGGGTGGCCGCCGAACTCGGCTACCTCAACGCCCCGGAGGGGGTGGTCGTCGACCTGAAGGCGGTCGATGACCTGCCCGACAGCCAGGTCGTCCTGATGAGCACCGGGTCGCAGGGTGAGCCGATGGCGGCACTGTCCCGGATGGCCAACCGCGACCACCGGGTCGAGGTCGGGGTGGGCGACACGGTGGTGCTGGCTTCCTCGCTGATCCCCGGGAACGAGAACGCCGTCTACCGGGTGATCAACGGGCTGACCCGGCTCGGCGCGACCGTCGTGCACCGGGGGAACGCCCGGGTCCACGTGTCCGGGCATGCGAGCGCCGGCGAACTGCTCTACACCTACAACATCGTCCGGCCGCGGAACGTCATGCCGGTGCACGGCGAGATGCGTCACCTGGTGGCGAATGCCGAACTCGCGGTGCAGACCGGGGTGCCCAAGGACCGGGTGGTGATCGGCGGAGACGGGGTCGTCGTCGACCTCGTCGACGGGCAGGCGCGTGTGGTCGGCGCGGTGGAGTGCGGCTACGTCTATGTCGACGGCTCCTCGGTCGGCGAGATCACCGAGGCCGAGCTCAAGGACCGGCGGATCCTCGGCGAGGAGGGCTTCATCTCCATCGTCGTCGTCGTCGATTCCGGCAGCGGCAAGGTCGTCGCCGGACCGGAGATCCACGCCCGTGGTTTCGCCGAGGATGATGCGGTCTTCGATGCGGTGTTGCAGCGGGTGGCCGATGCCCTGGCCGCTTCCGCCGCGGACGGGGTCGCCGACACCTACCAGTTGCAGCAGGTGGTCCGCCGGGTCGTCGGACGCTGGGTGAATGAGAGCTACCGCCCCCGGGTGGGGGACGATCCGGCCGGCGCGCGGCTCTGCGGCGCGCTCGGCGCGCTCGGGGTGGATGTGCGCGGGGTCCGGGTGGTGCCCGATGCGGTCACCGCGAGCTACCTGGCCGTCCTCGATCCGGACGGTGAGCTGGTCATCGGCGCTGCGGCGATGGACGTCCTGGACGGTTTCGGGGTCGAGGACGTCGACGCCGCCTGGCCGGACCGGGGCTGGCTGTTCACCGACTGCAACGTGCCTGCGGCGGCTCTGGGGCGGATCGTCGCTCGGGCCGCGGATGATCCGGGGGTGCGGTTGGCCGTGGACGCGGTGTCCACGCTGAAAGTCCGGCGCCTGCCCGCGGACCTGCGCGGGGTGGATCTGCTGTTCGGGAACCGGGACGAGGTCCGGGCCCTGCTCGATCGGCCGGGGGCCGGGCCTTCGGTGCGACCGAGCGTCGGCACGGGCGGGCCGGTGCCGGTCGGGTCCCGGGCCGAGCCAGCCGATCCGGCCGATCCGGCCGATCCGGCTGAGCTGGCCGAGCCGGCCGAGTCGGCCGAGCCGGCTGAGCTGGCTGAGCTGGCTGAGCTGGCCGAGCCGGCCGAGTTGGCTGAGCCGGCTGAGCTGGCCCGGGCCCTGCTCGCGCACGGTGCCGGGGCGGTCGTGCTCACCCGGGGGGCCGCCGGGGTGCTGCTCGCCGACGCGGACGGGGTACGAGAGGTTCCCGCTGTCCCGGCCCGGGTCCGCGATGTCACCGGGGCCGGGGATGCCCTGGTCGCCGGGGTGCTCGCCGGGCTCGCCGCCGGGGAGGGCCTTACCCGGGCCGCCGCCGTCGGTACTCTCGTCGCCGCGCACACCGTGCGCAGCGAGGGCAGCGTGTGCCCGGACCTGTCCGCTGGACTCGTCGGGCTCGCCGGGTCCTCGGGGGAGTCGTTCCGTGTCCGGGAGGAGCAACAGTGAGTTCAGGCAGGTCCGCCGCCGGGGCGCTGGTCGTCGCCGAGGAGGTGGCCGAGGCCCTCGCCTGCGGTGACCCCGTGGTGGCGTTGGAGTCGACGATCGTCACCCACGGCATGCCCTACCCGGAGAATCTGGCCACGGCGGCCGAGGTGGAGGCGGTGGTCCGCGCCGCGGGTGCGGTTCCGGCCACCATCGCCGTGGTCGACGGGCGTCCCCGGGTCGGTCTCGATGCGGCGGCACTGGAACGGCTGGCCCGCGGGGAGAATGTGGCCAAGGCGTCCCGGCGGGATCTGCCGGCGGTGCTCGCCGCCGGGGCGGATGCCGGGACGACGGTCGCGGCCACGATGTTCCTCGCCCACCTGGCCGGGATCGGGGTGTTCGCCACCGGCGGGATCGGCGGCGTGCACCGGGGCGCCGAGGAGACCTGGGACGTCTCGGCGGATCTCACCGAACTCTCCCGTACCCCGGTGACCGTCGTGTGCGCCGGTGCGAAGTCGATCCTCGATCTGCCGAAAACCCTGGAGGTGTTGGAGACGTCCGGGGTTCCGGTAGTGGGGTTCGGCACCGATGCCTTTCCCGCCTTCTTCACCCGGGACAGTGGCCTGCCCGTTCCGCACCGGGTCGACACGGTTGCCGACCTCGGTGCGGTGATCCGCGGGTACGGCGCGCTCGGTGCGCCCAGCGGGATCCTGGTCGTCAACCCCGTCCCCGAGGCCGAGGCGTTGCCCGGGGCGGAGATCGAGGCGCGGATCACTGAGGCGGTTGCGCAGGCCCGGACGGAGGGGGTGACCCACCAGGATGTCACCCCGTACCTGCTGGCCCGGATCAACGAACTCACTGGTGGGCGCTCGCTCGCCGCGAATATCGCGCTCATCCGGAACAACGCCGAACTCGCCGCCCGTACGGCAGTGCACCTCGCCCGGGGATAGACCTGGACCTGATTGAGGACCTTCGTCCCGATCTGGGGCATCTTCCGGGAAACGAAATGGCGGGAACGCGCAATAACGGACCAAAATGATCGCCGGGTCGCCCTAGGGGTGTCCGTCTGTTCATTGTTGCGTAATCTGGACAGATCGTGAATTTTGCCCCGGCACAGTGTGCTGTCCTGGCGAGGTGATGACCATGGTGACACCAACAGTCACTTCCCGACTATCTCCCGGGGATCTGGTGAGGTCCCCCGAATCGACCTGGGGCGCCGCCCAGGAGGAGGGAGGGGTTCCCGGGTACGTTCTCCGGCTCGGGTTATCGCTCCTGCTCGACGCCCTGCTGCTGGAGCTGGGGGCCGCCGCCGGTCCGGTCCGGCCGGAGTTGCCCTGGCGGCGATGGCTCGACGAGGACGTCGAACTCGCCCTCGGGATGGCCCAGGCGTGCCGTTCGGTTGACGGGGACCTGCCTGCGGCCCTCGCCCCACCGGGCCGGGCGCTCTCCCAGGAGGCCGTGCTCAGCGGGCTCACCGCCCGGTACACCGCACTCGCCGGAGAACTCACCGGCGCGCTGGACCCGGCCTCCGGCCCGGTCGTGCCGAACCCGTCCGGTCCCGTGTCGGAGTACCGGACCGATCTCGGGCAGATCCGCGAGCGCATCCACGGACGGTTGCGTGAACTCGACGGTTTCCGCGGGCAGGGGAGCGTTCCCGGGACGCCGCAGCCGCACGATGCGTCCGAGGCCTCCCCGGGGGAGTTCCTCGGCTGAACGGCACCGGGTCGGCGTGTGGTGGGGCCGTCCGCGTGGCGATCGCGTAGCCTCGTCATCATGGCGACCCGTACGTCCTCCTCCGGCGGGCGCCCCCGGGGCGGGACGTCGAATCGGTCGTCGGGGCGCGCCCCGACCGGGAACCGCAGCCGTAGCGGTTCGCGCACGACGTCCACCGCACGGTCCGGTGTGGCGCGTTCTCCACGCGCGCCACGCCGCCGCGGGGGTATGCCGCTGCCGTTGCGCGTGGCCCGCAGTCTCTGGATGGGGGCCGCGCACCTTCTCGGTGGGGCGGCCCGGCAGCTCAGTTCGGATGCCCGGGAACTCGATCCCGTGCACCGTCGGGACGGGCTCGGTCTGTTCCTGGTCGGGATCGCCCTGGTCGTGGCCGCACGGGAGTGGTGGGGTCTGCCCGGGGCCGCCGGACAGGCGGTGCATGCGGTGGTCGCCGGAAGCCTCGGCCGGGTGGGTCTGGCCGTTCCGGTCGTCCTGGTCGGTCTCGGGATCCGGCTGCTCCGGCACCCGGACCGGGTCCAGGACAACAACCGGGTCTCGGTGGGGCTCGGCACGATCACTCTCGCCAGTACCGGGCTGGTGCACATCGTCGCCGGGCTGCCCTCCCCGCCGGACGGGCAACGTGCGATGCGCGACGCCGGGGGGGTGATCGGCTTCCTCGTCGCCTCACCCCTCGTCGCCGGGGTGACCGTCTGGGTGACCGTTCCCCTGCTGCTGCTGCTCGCCTTCTTCGGGGTGCTGGTCGTCACCGCGACCCCGGTGCACGAGATCCCGCAACGGTTGCGTCAGCTGCACGACCATCTCACCCAGGCCGAATCGGCTGCGGGAACCGACGGGACCCGTGCCGACGGTGCCAACGGTGCCGACGGCGCTCCGGTGTCCCGCGGCCGGCGTGGCTGGAGCCGTCGCCGGAACGGGAACCGGACCGAAGGCGGTCCGCTGGCCGGGGACGAGGCGTTCGAACAGGCCCTGGTCGGCGCCACACCGGGCCGGGACCGCGGGAAAGGCCGGGGCCGGCCCGACGCCAGCCGCGCCCCGGGAACCGCCCGGGGCCGGACGGAACCAGGGGCGGACGGAGAACATCCGGACACCGGTGACCGGTCCGACGCCCCGGCGGAGGACGTCGGCACCGGCACGGCGAAGGACCCCGGGAAGGGAACCGCGAAAGGCACCGCCAAGGGGGCGGGGAAGGGACCGGCGACGGGCGTCCGGGAAGCCGCGCTGGAGGCGCCGCCGACCACGCAGCTGCCCCCCCGGGTCGAGCAGCTCCTGCTCGCCGGGGACATCACCTACACCCTGCCCGGTTCGGACATCCTATATTATTGCAGGACTTTTGCTGCCTACAACAGGACTTGTCTGGATTAATAATAAACAATATGTTGTAAATAGACCGCATTTTTCCAGATCAT
>JARRQM010000123.1:4971-10326 GCA_037381765.1 Kineosporiaceae bacterium | reverse complement strand
GACATCGTGTTGCACTGCGAGACGTTGTGTTGCATAGTTTGTCCGCCGGTTCACCCCAACAGATACCGGCGCGACATCACGGCAGACAACGCCGGGAGGGAATTCCGTGAAGATCACCATCTACAGCCTCCCGCAACACGGTCACGTCAATCCCACGCTGGCGTTGACCCAGGAACTCGTCCACCGCGGTCACTCGGTCGCCTACTACCTCACCGAGGAGTTCCGGGAAAAGATCGAGAACGTCGGCGGGATCTTCCGACCTCTCGGCACGGAACTGGACATCTACGCCGAGGCCCGCCGAGCCGTGAATGCGACGCGAAACGGTGGCGGGCTCTCCCCGAGCGGGGCGTTGCGGGTCTTCATCACGTTCATGACGCGAACCATGGCGCACCTCGACGAGCTGCGAGAGGAACTCGTCGCCGATGACCCCGACCTGATCATCTATGACCCCATGAGCCTCTGGGGGAACATCCTGGCCCGAAATGGCGACACTCCTCGGGCGACCTTCTACACGACATATCCGATGATCGCCGGGGACACCATGTCCGGCCACCTGGCGATGATGTTCGTCAAGGCGCTCTCGCCACGGATTCTGCTGGACATCCTCCGACTGGGCGGATCCTTGGTGAAGGCCCGGCTCGCCGGGTCACGGGTGCCGGTCTCGCCGGCAGGCCTGTTCACCTCGAAGGAGACGCTCAACCTGGTGCCGCTCCCCCGCAGCATGGTGCCGAACGCGGCCCAGTTGGACGGGACCTACCTGTTCTTCGGGCCGAATCTGATGCTCGGGTACGCGCACCGGGGCGAGCCACTTCCCGAGGCCACCCCGGGAAAGTGTCTGTACGTGTCCATGGGCTCGACTCCGCTCAACAACCAACCCGAGCTGTTCGCGGCAGTGATCGAGGGTTTCGGTGGCTCCGAATGGAGAGTGATCATGAATGTGGGTGAAGCCGATGGCCGCGCGTTGGGTCCGATCCCCTCGAACATCGTGCTCCGGACCTACGTGCCGCAACTCACCGCCCTCGAACACCACGCGGATGTGTTCCTCACCCACGGTGGAATGAACTCGGTCATGGAGAGCTGCTATTTCGGGGTGCCGATGATGGTTCTCCCGCTCCAGCCAGAAACACAGATCACCGCCGGTCGGGTCGAGGCCAAGGGGCTTGGCAAGAGCCTCGACCCGAGCGAGATCACGGGCGGTCGGTTGCGCGCGGTCGCCGAGGGCCTGCTCGGCGACGTCACCCTGCCGGAGAACCTGCGGGTTCTCCAGCAGGAATTGCGGACGTGCGGCGGGGCCCGGCAAGCGGCCGATGCCATCGAAGCCTACGTAGTCCCGCCCACCCGCAACGACTCAGCCGACCCCGGAACTGGGGCATCCAGCTGATCCTTGCGCGGTCCCCCCTGCTCCGCCGGGACCGCACGTCGCCGGTCGGTGTGCTACGGCCCGCCGCGCCCGCCTTCACCCGGCGCGGCGGGCCGTCACCGTTCCAGGCCCCGCCGGCCGCCCCGCAGTCCTGCTTCTCATTCGGCCCGCCCTTGCCTGCCCGATTGCCGACGACGCCAGCATCGGCTCCGGGACCCGCCGCTGCGCATCCGTGAGCGATGACGGCGGGGCGGGTCTCGTGGGTGTCGACACGCCGAAATCGACACCAGCCCTGCGGTCCCCCCGCGCACCCAACCACGCTCGGGGATACGGGGATACGGGGGGATACACCAGGCCGCGTACCCATCGCCCTGCTCGGGCTATCCCTTTCCCGCGATGAGTTCCCGGTAGACCTCGAAGCTGCGGCGTACCCGGCGGTCCCGGGTCTCCGGATCGACCCGGATCAGCCCGAACCGCTGCGTGAACCCTTCCGCCCACTCGAAGTTGTCGAGCAGCGACCAGGTGAAGTAGCCACGGACGTCGGCCCCCTCGGCCACGGCCCGGGCCGTGGCATCAACATGTGCCCGCAGGTAGGCGACCCGCAGCGGATCCTCCACCGGACCGTCCCCGGACAGGGCCTGCGCGGTGTCGTCATAGGCAGCACCGTTCTCGGTGACGAACAGCGGTGGCGCGTCCGGGTAGTCCTGGCCGATCCGCAACAACATGGTGCGCAGCCCGTCCGGGGTAACCGCCCACCCGTTCGACATCCCGTCCTCCCCGGCTTCCGCGGTGCGCACGCCCCGCGTCCCCGGGTAGGCACCGTCCCCTTCATCGGCCGGGTTGTCCCCGGGCTCCAACAGTTCGTCGCGGTAGTAGTTGACCCCGAGGAAGTCCAGGGGCGCCGCGATCTCGTCGAGGTCCCCCTCCCGGACGACCCCGTCGAGGTCGGCGGCCAACAGGTCGACGACATCGTCCGGGTAGCCGCTGCCGAACAGGGCGCCGAGCCACCAACGGTTCTGCAGCCCGTCCATGAGCTGGGCGGCGGCGGCGACCCGGGGTGCGGCGACGAGATCGACGCCGTCCGCCGGACGGACCCCGAACAGGTTGAGCACGATCCCGAACTGGTGGTCCGCGGGAGCCTGGGCGCGCATCGCGGTGACCGCCCGCCCGTGCGCGAGCAGCAGGTGGTGCGACGCCCGGGCGGCCCGGGCCCGGTCGCGCTCACCGGGTGCATGCACCCCGCTGCCGTAACCCAACCAGGCCGAGCACCATGGCTCGTTCACCGTGGCCCAGTTGCGCACCCGGTCGCCGAGGGCGGCATGGACGGCGACGGCGTAGTCGGTGAACCAGTCGGCGACAGCCCGGTCGGGCCACCCACCGGCCTCGTGCAGCGGCAACGGAAGGTCCCAGTGGTAGAGCGTCACCCACGGGTCGATCCCTGCCTCCAGCAGGGCGTCGACGAGCCGGTCGTAGAACCCCAGCCCTTCCGCCGACGGGATACCGGTCCCTTCCGGCAGCACCCGCGGCCAGGCGATGGAGAACCGGTAGGCGCCCACCCCGAGGCGGCGCAACAAGGACACGTCCTCGGCGTAGCGGGTGACGTGGTCACAGGCCACGGAGCCATCGCTGGCGTCGGCGATCCGGCCGGGTTGGGCGCACAACGCGTCCCAGATGGACTGGCCCCGGTGCTCGGCGTCCCCCTCGATCTGGAAAGCCGAGGTCGCCGCCCCCCAGAGGAAGCCGGGCGGCAGGGTGTTCGGCCGCGGTGGTTCCGGTGCCGTCTCCGACGCCCGCTGACCGGTCATCGTCAGGTCCCTTCTCGTTCCTCGGTGACGTCCCTCGGTGGCATCCCGGAGTGCCGCGCCTGGTTGCCGCGCCTCGGTGCCGGGGGCCATGTTCGCAGGCCCGGGCTCCCGATCGCAGCCGCCGGTGCAGAAGCCCCGCAGGGTGGCGGCCCCGGCCCGAGCACGGGCGGGCCCCGACCTGGCTGGCTACCCTGAGCCGGTGACACCCGTCGCCCTCGGCATGCCCCGGCGCCCTCCCGGGGCACCGGCCCCGGTGCCGCGACGAACCGATGTCACTCCCCCCGACGTTCCCGGCCCCGACGTCGCTGCCCCTGATGTCGCCGTCCCCGACGGGACGCAACGCGACGCGACGGCCCGCGACACGACAGTCCACGGCGGGTCAGTCCACGGCGGGCTGGTCCACGGCGGGCCGCTGGTGGACCGGTTCGGCCGGGTGGCCACCGACCTCCGGGTGAGCCTCACCGACCGGTGCAACCTGCGCTGCCGGTACTGCATGCCGCCGGAAGGCCTGCCCGCGACCCCGGCCCCCGAGCTGCTCACCGACGACGAGGTGATCCGCCTCGTCACCGTCGCCGTCCGGTACCTGGGTGTCGAAGCGGTGCGGTTCACCGGAGGTGAACCGCTGCTCCGGCCCGGTTTGGAGGCCCTCGTCGAGGCCACCGCTGCGCTGCGCACCGGCTCCGGCCGAAGCCCGCAGATCTCCCTGACGACGAACGGGATCGGCCTGGACCGCCGGGCCGACCGGCTCGCCGCCGCGGGGCTGTCCCGGGTGAACGTCTCCCTCGACACCCTGGACCGGGACCGCTTCGCCCGGATCACGCACCGGGACCGGCTGCCCGACGTGCTCGCCGGGTTACGCGCAGCGGTCACCGCCGGATTGTCCCCGGTGAAGGTCAACGCGGTGCTGCTGCGCGGGATCAACGACGACGAAGCCGTCCGGCTACTGCACTGGGCATTCGAACAGGGATACCTGTTGCGGTTCATCGAACAGATGCCCCTGGATCCGCACGGTGCCTGGGACCGGGCGTCCCTGGTCACCGCGGAGGAGATCCTGTCCGCCCTGCGCACCGAATTCACCCTCACCCCGTTCCCCGGCCGGTCACGAGGTGCGGCGCCCGCGGAAACCTGGCGGGTCAGTGGGGGCCGACCCACCGACACCCGGACAGTCGGTATTGTCGCTTCCGTCACCCGGTCATTCTGCTCAGACTGTGACCGGACCCGGCTCACCGCCGACGGGCAGCTTCGTAGCTGCCTGTTCGCCCGGGAGGAGACGGATCTTCGGGGATTGCTTCGTTCCGGGGCCGGTGACGAAGAGGTCGCCCGATCCTGGCGTGCGGCCATGTGGGTGAAGGCAGCAGGGCACGGGAGCGATGACGGATCGTTCCCTCGACCGACGCGGCCGATGAGCGCGATCGGAGGATGACGGAGGGTGGACCGACCCAACGACTCGGGGACGAACCCCGCGAACCGGATCGGGACATCCGGGGCGGGGACGGTCCGGATCCGCTACTTCGCGGGTGCCGCCGCCGCGGCGGGCACGGAGCAGGAGGACATCCGGCTCACCCCGAAAGCAACGGTGGCGGACCTCGTGCAGGTGCTGACCGAACGACACGGCCCGCAACTCGGCCGGGTCCTCGTCAGCTGCAGTTTCCTCGTCGACGAGACCGCGGCCGGGGCACACCGGCCGGTTCCCGGGGGGGCCGAGGTCGATGTCCTTCCCCCCTTCGCCGGCGGATGACAATGACAATGAGTAACGAACTGTTTGAGATATGCGGGACGGTACAGGCGCCGTAGCTCGGACTATACGACCTTGTTGCCGTCCCGTGACCCGAAACCATGGGGTCGCCGATTACACTAGGTGTCGGCGGGGGTCCCCGAATCTGCGGGCGCTTTCGCATGTCCGGACGGGAAAGGAGACGTGTTGGTCCAGGTTCTGGTTGCCGACGCGCCCACTGCACGCCCCACCCGGTCCCCCTCTCCCCGGCGCCGTCCCGGTCGGCGCGTACTCACCCGCTTCGGGCCCGAGTCCGCCGTGAGCATCCTCGCCTGGCTGGTGTTCTCCTGGCGGGTCGACGAGGTCAGCCCGTGGCGGGACGAGGCCGCGACGATGGCCCTCGCGGACCGGTCGTTCTCCGACATCCTCCAGCTGACCCGGTCGGTGGACTTCGTCCACCTCGCCTACTACCTGCT
>JARRQM010000123.1:0-4947 GCA_037381765.1 Kineosporiaceae bacterium | reverse complement strand
CGCCCACGTGGTGATGCGGCTGTTCCCGGGCCCGACACTGGACGCGGAGGTCACCGCGGTCCGGATGATCTCCGTGGTCGCGGCGACACTCACCGCGGCGGCCCTGGTCCGGGTCGGCCGCCAGCTGGATTCGCTGTCCGTCGGCGTGCTCGCCGGGGTGATGTACGCGCTGGCCCCGTTCGTCACCCGTTTCGCCCAGGAGGCCCGCTCCTACGCGATCGTGGCCCTGCTCGCCACCTTGTCGACATACGCCCTGCTGCGCGCCTGCCGGCGACCGTGGCTACGCCGCCGCTGGCTGCTCTACGGCACGCTGCTGGTACTCGGACCGGTGTTCAACCTGATCAGCGTGCTGCTCGTGCTGGTCCACCTGGTCTACGTCGCGCTGACCGCCCCGGCCGCGGTACGCCGGGCCTGGGCACTCGCCACGGCCGGGGCGATGACCGTGCTCGCCCCGTTCGCGGCGGTCGCCTTCAGCCAGCGCTCCCAGGTCGACTGGCTCACCGCACCGACCGTGCAGAACCTCCGGGCCTTCTTCGACATCCAGTTCCACAGTACGGGCGTACCGCTCGCGATCATCGTCATCGCCGCTGCGGGACTGTGGTTCGGCCCCCGGATGAACCTGTCCAGCCTGCCCAACCGGGGCGCCTTCGTCCTCGGTCTGATCTGGGCCCTGCTCCCGCCGCTCCTGCTCTGGGTGTTCTCCCAGGCCGACCCGCTGTTCGACTGGCGATACCTCGTCTTCAGCTTGCCCGGTGGGGTCCTGCTGATGGCGAGTCTCGCCCCGTTCGCCCGGCCCTACGGGATCATCGTGCCGATCATCGCGGTGATCATGTCCGGGTACTCGATGCACATCATGTACCGCGACCCGGAACTCGGACATTCCGAGGACATCCGCGGCGCGACGGCGTACCTGCAGTCACAGGCCCGCACCGGCGACGCCATCCTCTTCGTGCCCTGGTACATGCGCATCCTCGACGAGATGTACCCGGAACGGTTCACCGCCCTCGACGATGTCGCCGTCCGGGAGAGCGGCATCGACTCCGCGACCGTGTACGGGGTGGAGAAGCCGTCCGCCGAGGTCAGTGCGGCGCTGGAAGGGCACCGCCGGGTGTGGTTGATCACCGGGTTGCAGGGGATGTCGGAAACGATGAGCCCCGCCGACGATGAGAAGGTCGAGCTCCTCCTCGGCGACTACTCCATCGCCGAACACCGGACCTTCGACCGCTTCCAGGTGTTCCTCTACATCAAGTCGGCGACCACTCCGGCGCTCGTCACCCCGAAGGTGACCAGACCCGGCACGCCCTTCTGACCGGCGCGCCCTTTTGACCGGCGCGCCCTTTTGACCGGCGCGCCCTCCTGACCGGAGCCCCGCAACCGGTCAGGGGCAGGCCACCCACTCCTCGGTGCCGTCGGCGAACCGTTGCCGTTTCCACACCGGGAGACGCTGCTTGACCTCGTCGACCAGGACGGATGCCGTGCTGAACGCCTCCTGCCGGTGCGCCGAGGAGACCGCGACGACGATGGCCGCCTCACCGGTGCCGAGTTCCCCCGTGCGGTGGGTCACCGCTGCCGCCTCGCAGCCGCTCCCGGCGACCACCTCACCGACGATCTCGGCGAGGACCGTCTCCGCACTCGGGTGCGCAACGTACTCGATCCCGGTGACCGCCCGCCCTCGGTCGTGGTTCCGGACCGCTCCGGAGAAGGTGACGACCGCCCCGGCCGCCGGATCGGCGACGGCCACCTCATGGGCGGCCACGTCGAGGGGGTGCCCGGATAGGGCGGTGAAGGCGATCCGCCGCGCCGGGGTCCGCGTCGCGGTCCCGTCCGGACGTGCCTCCGGGGCCGCAACGGGGGAGACCCCCGGCACCTTCCCCGAGGACAGATGAGCTGGGGGCCCCGGAGGCCTCCCCGCCCCGGGGACTGCGGGGGGCGGACCCTGCCCGTCTGCGGCGGGACCCGGCGAGGTCGGTTCGGTCACCGCCTCAGGGTAGGCCGGGAGCCGGCCCCCGGGCTCTCCGAGCGGTGAGACCCCGGACACGCCGGCGCGCAGCAGATCCTCCGGGGTGTCGACATCGTGGCCGTGGCCGAGTCCGGTGCAGTCGACGGCCTCTACCTCCCGCCCGGTGAGGTAGTCACGGGCCCCGGTCTCGGCCCTGGCCGAGTTCCGGACACCGGCCCAGTGCCGCCGCCCGAGCAGCACCGGATGCCCCGGACCGTCCCGGTGCACGGCCCGGGCCAACCGGTCCGTACCGGCCACGGCAACCATCCGGTGCACCACGGCTGCGGTGACCCCGGGCAGGTCGACGAGGGTGATCAGGGCGGCGACGGCGGTCCCGCGGTCCAGTTCGGCGAGACCGGCACGGAGCGAGGCGCCGAGTCCCTCGGTCCAGTCGGCGGCATGCACCACCCGGGCCGGTTCCGGGACGAGAGCGGTGACCCGTTCGGCTTCCGCCCCGACGACGACCACGACGTCTCCGCATCCCCCGTCGAGGAGGGCCCGCACGGCCCGGACCACCCACGGGGTCCCGTCCCGGTCCCGGATCAGCCCTTTCGGAGTGCCCAGGCGACGGCCGGCCCCTGCCGCGAGTAGCAGCCCGGCCACCGGGACGGTCTGCGGGGCCACGGCCAGGTCAGCCGATGGAGCTGTATGCGGGCCGGACGCCGGGTCCGCATGCGGGCCGGACGCCGGTTCGGCCCGGTCCCGGGAAGAACCTCCCGGGGGGAGGGGGGATACCGGGGAAGCCATCCGGTCAGTGTGCCGGACCCGCGGTACGGTGCGGCATGGCCTGCCGCGTGTTCCCTGCCGCCACCGTCGCCGTCCCCACCGTCCCGCTACCCGCCGATCAGGTGCTCGCCGGGGTGGACGGCCTTGAGGTGGGGGTGTGGGAACACACCGCCGGATCGTCCACGGACGTCGAGGTCGACGAGGTGTTCGTGGTACTCCGTGGCCGGGCCACGATCGAGGTCGAGGGCGGCCCGGAACTCCAGGTCGGCCCCGGTGACCTGGGCCTCCTCGAAGCGGGCAGCCGCACCCGCTGGCACGTGCACGAGCCGTTGCGCAAGGTGTACGTCGCCGCGGCGGGCGACTGATTCCCCGCCCGCCGCGGTGACGTCACAGGTCGACGACCGCCCGGCGGATCCGCGCCAGCTGGGCGTCCAGGGCCGGCCCCTCGAAGGGGAAGACCTCGGCCCGCAACCGCTCGGCGAGGGTGTACAGCTGGTACAGCTGGTCATGCCCGTCGGAGAGCATCTGGTCGATCGGCTCGATGTAGGAGGCGAGCTGGCCGCCCACCCGGTGACGCAGGACCATGAGCCGCCACTTGCCGATGAACCGGCGGAAGTCGTTGAACTGCCCACCGGCCCGGGTGACCGCTTCGCTGACCGAAGCGAGTTTCGCGTTGACCAGCGCCATCGTCGCGGACATGTGCTCGACGCCTTCGTGCAGGGCGTCGCAGAGCAACGGCACCTCGGCGAGTGAACTCGACGGCGCGATCCCGTCGATGACCTCGCTGGCGAAGGCTGCAACCATGTCGTTGTGCAGGCGGGCCAGGGCGATCCGGAAGCGCAGCCCGGCGACGAGGTTGCGCAGCGAGTCCAGTTCGGTGACGACTCCCCGGAGGGTGTCAACCGTGTCGTGGGCAGGTCCGACCATAACTTGGGCGACGTTGTCGAGGACCTTGACCTGGTCGGCGATCGCGGCGGAACCCTGGCGCGCGGCCGAGGCGGCCTGTTCCAGCTGCTCACCGGCGACGAGAACGGACTTCGACGAACTCGCCACGGCTTCGGACAGCTGCCGGTAGGAATCGAGACGGGCAACCAGCGTGCCGAGCTGCCCGTCGAGTGCGGCCGCGGAGGCGAGGATCTCGGCCACCGGCCCATGCCCGGGGCGCCGAGCGTAACGGACCGTCGTCATCCCGGCCCGGGCCGCAACCTCGGCGGGCAGGGCCTCCATCATGAAGTGGTCGTAGCTGTCCAGGCCGAGCCCGCGGATCCGGCGCTCCAGCTCCTGCTCACCGAGAGCGGCGGCCTCCGACCGGGACATCCCGTTGGCACGGGCCGCCCGCTCCGCGGAACGAAGGTCCTTGTAGAGCTGACGGGCGGGAGTCATCAGGGCGCTCACCATCGGCGCCATCCGGACCGAGAGGAACCCGTCACCCAGCGGGGTGATGGTGGCGAACACCCAGTAGTACTTGCCGTCCTTGGTGAGGTTCTGCACGTAGGCCGCCATCGGCCGGCCGGAGTGCAGCCGGTCCCACATGGCTTTGAAGGCCGCCGCGGGCATATCCGGGTGCCGGATGATGCTGTGCGGCGCCCCGATGAGTTCCTCGACCGAGTAATCGGCGATCTTGACGAAGATCGAGTTCCCGGCGCGGATGACACCACGCCTGTCGGTGGTCGAGAAGAACAACTCGTCGGCACCGACGAGCCTCTCCTCGCTCGGCGGCTCGACTGTGTCGACCTGCAGCGTCATTGCCCACCCTCTCTGGATTGCACGGTCTGCAGCGGGCCGACGCGAGGCCCCACGTCGACGACGGACTTACTGACGGACCGATGCAGCCTGTCAAGGTTAGCGCCAGGAAACGCTTTCCCGGTCACGTTGAGCTAATTCGTTAGAAATTCGGTGCACTTTTTGCCCCTTTTATCCTGTTAGACAGGTCACTATTTGCACGCTCTCTATGCGGAACGCACATCGGAGATAACCATTAGTAATTCGACATCCCCCTGATGGCGGCTTCCAGGACAAAGGTCCTCTGGACAGTGAGCAATGACATTCCGTATTTTTCGCGCCTTCACACCAGCACCGCCCTCCCTCGCACCGGGACGCGTTCTCCCGCCCGCCGGCACCACCTGGACCTCCACCCCGATCCGGGGCGCCCCTGCCACTGCCCGTCCACCGCCACCGCCACCGCCACCGCCACCGCCACCTCCACCGCCACCTCCGCGACG
>JARRQM010000122.1:0-8689 GCA_037381765.1 Kineosporiaceae bacterium | reverse complement strand
CCGGGTCAGCGACCGCACCGCCTTCTTCAACCTCGCCGCCACCGGGAAACCGGGCCGGCTCGTCGAAATGGGCGAAACCGCGAAGATCTTCAGCAACCCCGGCGAGAAGGCCACGGAGGACTACATCTCCGGCCGTTTCGGCTGACCGGCCGGGCCCCGGGCACTCCCCCGAGCCCGGTCGATCACTTCGTCGACGGTGAGCGGGCTGGGCGGGTGGTGGCTCAGACACAGCGCCGTATCCACCCGCCGGAACCGCTGCCCTTCCCCGGCGACGTAGAACTGCCCGGTCTCCAGCCGGGAGATGTCCTCGACGTCGCCGCCCTTGGCCCGGGCGATGTCCCGGGCCGCACCGATCTGGCTGGGGCTGTTGAGGTAACCGATGAACTGGGTGGCCGCGTTCCCCGGCACCCGGTTGTGCAATCCCTTGGGTGCCTGGGTGGCGAAAACCAGGCCGAGCCCGTACTTGCGGGCCTGGGAGGCCAGGGCCAGTGTGCTCGCCGTCGAAGCCGTCATCGCCCCGGACGGTGCGATGGTCTGCGCCTCATCCATCACGAGTAACCCGCCGAGCGGCCGGTCCCCGGCGGGGTGCCGCTTGAACCAGGCGAACAGCGCCATCTGCAGCTGGCTGACGAAGGACTGTCGCTGGTCCTCATCCGGCAACCCGACGAGGCTGACCACCGAAACCCGGGCCCGGTGCCCGTCCCGGGGAGTGAGCAGGATCCCGGGATCGACGGGCTCACCGCGCCCGCCGAAGAGCGGATCGTTCACCATGGCCGCAGTGAGGGTCTGCGCCATGTCGGCGGCCATCCCCGCCGCCGTACGCAGGGTGCTCGCCCGGGACGGCAGATCCGCGAGGACCTCGACCAGCTCCGGCAGGGAACCCGCCCGCTGCCGGGCATGGAACTCGACCGCCTGACGCAGCACCGCCCGATGCCGTTCTGCCTTCGTCGACCGGCCGGCGACCCCGGCCCGCGGGGCCAGCGCGGCCACCGCGATGTCGACGGCCTGCTGGAACTCGTCCGGGTCGTCGAGCACTCCCCGGAAATCGGGGAGTGGCTGGAAGGCCAGGGGCCGTCCGCTCTCCCGGCGCGGGGTCCACACGACGACCTCGGTCCCGGTGAGGTACTCCTCGGCCCGTTTCCCGTCCCCGGCTCGCCAACCGTCCGGTGGCCGGGGCCAGGGGTCCCCCAGCCGGGCCAGGTCGTTGTTCGGGTCCAACACGATCGACGACACCCCGGCGAGGGCGCATTCCTCGACCAGCCGGCGCAGCAGAACCGTCTTCCCCGACCCGGACCCGGCGAACACCGCGACGTGCTTGCGCAGCGACTCCAACCCGAGGGCAAACGGGATTCCGGTCGGCTCGGTCCCGAGACCGACCGACGGCCGGGCCTGATCCGTATCCCCCGTGCCCTCCACCCGCGCACCGTTTCCCTCCCGCACCTCGGGAAGTACCTCGGTCCCCGATCCCGCAGCCCGTGGCGCGGTCGGTGTCGGCACCGCCGGTGTCGGCTGCGCAGCCGGTGTCGGCACGGCCGGTGTCGGTTCCGCGGCCGGTGCCGGCGCGGCTGGTGTCGGTTCCGCGGCGGGCCGGTCGGTCCCGGGCGGAACAGGGCTCAACTCACCGGAGGGAAGCGCCTGACCGAGTACGGCAGTGCCGCCCGCGGGACGCCGGGAAGCCAGCCAGGCGAGCAGCGCCGGATGCGACTCGCGGAGCAACGTGCGTAACGCTTCGAAGGTCCGCAGATCGTCCTCGCCGACTTCCAGGGTGACCCCACCCCGCCGGGTGAAATCCTCCACCAGGGCATGGGTTTTCGTCCCGGGACGCCCCGGCCAGGGACCGTTGCGGAGGATGAACAGTTTTCGCGCGTCATCCCCGGCGTCGATCCCGGACTGCAACATCGCCCGGCGCAACCGGTTCTGCACGGCAAGGGCGTTCCCGCTGGCGATGGCCCGGAAATCCCACCGGATCTGGGCCTCGAACCGCTCGTCGAGGATCTGTTTCAACCCGGCGTGCAGTGCCGGCTTGGCGCTGGGCGGGGGATCCGCCGCGTAGTTCCGGTTGGCCGCACCCCGTTCGGCGATCCAGGCGCCCAGTCCGGCCCGCAGCAGCGGGGGCATCATCAAGTCCTCACGCTGGTGATCGAAGGCGTCGGCCACCTGCGCCCGGCTCCGCAGTTCCTCGAACCGGGTGTCCAGTTCGGCGAACGCCTGCGGTTCCGAGGTCTCCGAGGGGGCCACCGGCTCCGGATCGGAGGGTGTCGCGTCCTCGTCGAAGCTCACCAGCTCACGGACCCGCCCGGCGGCGAGACAGGTGCGGGCATGGGCGTCGATCCGCTGCAGAAGTTCCCGCGGGGTTCGCCGCTCCGCCGACGCGAACGCCTCGGGACGGACCGGCCAGGTGGGGTGCGGCGGGGTGAACCCGAGGGTCCGGTACCGGTCGGCGAGCCGGCTTTCCACCACGGACCGGGCCAGTTCCGCGGTCGGGATCCGTTCCAACGTCAACGCCGGATCCCGGAACCGGTCGGCGACGGTGGCAACCGATCGCCCCCGGATGAGCTGCCAACTGTTGGGGATGCAGGTGAGGACGACGAGGGTGCGTTCGGCCCCCTCCTGCAGCCCCATCAGCCCTTGGGCGACCTGCCCGACCAGACGGTCCCGCCCCGCGTCATCCGCCGAACTCGATACCGTTTCCAGGGACGACGCCGCCCGGAACACCAACGCGTCCAGCTGGTCCACCGCGATCACGCTGTGCCCGGTGGCCGCGAGCAGCTGGGACAGGTGCCGCACGGTACGTTCCGGTCCGCGTTGCGCGCCGAGACCGAACTCGGCCCGCAGCTGCGGCTCCACCTCGTCCCCGAGGAAGTAGGCCCGGGCCACGTCCTGGGCGTCGGCGTCCTCCGCCGCGTAGAGCACCAGGGCCCGTGCGGTGTCCCGGACCTCCGGGCGGAGCCCGGTCTGCGAGACCAGTCCGGTGACGACTCGATCGAGCCGGGCCCGGGTCGGGCGGTGCCCCTCCAACGGCGCCTGCACCGTCCGGGATGCCCCGGCGCGCCGTCCCAGTTCGGTGAGCAGCACCTGCAGCTGGGTCGCGCCGTTCCCGGCATGCGGGCGCCACAGTCCGTCGAGTACCGCCTCCAGCACGCTCTCCCAGAAGGTTTCCCCGTGGGCGAGCGCGACGAGGAAGAAGTACCCGCCGTCCTGCTGAACCTGTTCGCGCACCTCACCGAGCAGATGGGTCTTCCCCGTCCCCGCCACTCCTTCGACGACCAGTCCTGGCGGGTCACCGGCTCTCGCCTGACGGGCCTGGCGCACCACGTGGGACCGGGTCACCCAGGTGAGCTGCAGCTCGGCGAGTGCCCGCTGCTGTTCCCCGAGCGTCGACGACGCGGCGCCGGTCATGAACGATCCACCTTGATCAGATGGTTGTCCTTGCCCCCGATCCGCACGGCCGCCGCCCGGTCGGCAGCGGTGAGGTCGAACTGGGCCGTCTCCGGTGCCAGATGGACGTCAGGTTCCCGTTCCAGCTGCCGCAGCGCCTCGTCCACGTCCGCTTTCGGGACGTCGGCGAGCCGGTCCCGCACCGGGGAGAGACTCACCCAGTCCCCCGGGCGCCCGGCCAGCTCCCGGTAGGCGGCCCGGATCCGTTCCCCCGGCCCGGTTTCCGGTGCGGTACCGGATGTCCGCTCCGGTGCGGCCCCCGGTGCGGCCCCCGGCGCGTCGCCCGGCCCGGCAGCACCGTCCCCGGTCGGTTTCCCCGTCGCGGCTGGTCCCGCTGCCGCACCGATCTCGGTCTCCCGGCCGAAGACCTCGGACAGGCGGAGATCGGCACGGGTGAGGTGAACCCGCAACCCCGCCAGTACGGCGTACAGACCTCGGGTCCCGGTGTCGCTGCCGGGCGGGAACGGCCCGGACAGCTCCCGCCCGCACCAGGCCCAACCGGCGTCGGTGAGCTCGTACCAGATGGCCCGTCCCCGCCGTTCGCCGACCAGGAGACCGGCGGCGACGAGCCGCTCCCGGGCAGCCCGGTCCACCTGCAAGCCGGTCCGTTCCCGGAGAATGGGGTTCGACACCTCCTCGTTCACGGCCATGAGAGCGATCATCAGGACCCGGTCACGGGGCCTCAGCGGCGCGGACATGCACTACCTCCTCAAGTCGGTCGTCCAGGGTCGTCGGCGTTCCGGTTCCGGACTCCATGTCGTGGGCCAGTTCCTCGGCCACCCGGTCGACGGCGGCGAGGAGTTGCGGTGGGGATCCGGTCAGATCGAGGAAATGCCGGTACACGCGGACCCCGCTGTGCCGGACCTCATGGACCACCGGATCCGAGGGGCCCGCGGCGTACACCAGGTGGCCCCGGGGCAGGCCGAGGGCGCTGCAGTAGACGACCATCTGGTAGAGGTCGGCGGGGATCCGCTTGCCCCCGTGCTTGTACTTGGCGTCGGCGATCGCCGCGGGGTGGCCGTCGACGAGCACGGCGAAGTCCGGGCTGATCGGTACCTCGGCCTCGACGTCGAGGTGGGTGCGGTACGGCGCCCGGACCCGGCCACCGGCCCCACCCACCCGGGTCTCCAGGGCCTGGCCGAGGGCCGTGCAAACGAAGTTCTGGAACACCACGTCGAGGTCGAGGACGAAACCGTGCACCACGACCTTCCCCCTGGCCGGCCCGAAACCTGAACCGGACAGGATCAGTTCGGCGAGCCGGAGTGCGCCCCGGTAGGGCGCGTTCGCCCGGGTCGGGTTCCACGGGGCGGGCGCGTCGGGGACCCCGGTGAGGGTCCGGACGACCAGGTCCAACCGTTCCCGGGTATCCGGGCGCAGCCGGGGAAGCTGCCGCGCCCGCAGCGCCGCGGCCCGCAGAACCCGATTCTCCGGAATGTCGGGACCGAACTCGGTGTAGCTGACCGGGAACGGGAACGGCACCGGCCGGGCCCCGAACCGGGCCGTGGCCCGCAACCGTCCCCGCAGCACGGATGAGGTCGTCGTCACCGTCCGGTAGCCCTGGAGGGTGCCCCGGGACAGTGCGGAGACGGCCAGCCGGGCGAAGGCATCAGCCACGGTCGCCACGAGCCCCTCCTTGACCTCCCCCATCGTGACGAGCGGATCCCGCCAGCCCACCGGACGGGCCGCGTAGTCGACGAGAAACAGCAGGTGAGCGATATCGAGCTTGGGCTCCACCTGCACGGTGACCCGATCGGCCCGCAGCACCCCGACCTTGACCCCGGGTATCACCCGTGACTGGTTCGTCCCGGTGTCGACCACCCGGACCAGGGGGGCGAGTGCCCGGCCCACCTCCGGCGGCATCCGGGGCACGATCTCGGCGGGGCCGTGCTCCCGCAGCTCGATCCGCATCACGGCCTCGACGGCCCCGGTCGCGCCGACGACTCGGGCAGCGCCGACGACTCGGACGGCACCGCTACTCCGGCCCGCAGCCCGTCGAAGTCGAACTCCCGCGCGACCTCGGCCGGGTTCAACGAACCGGCGTGGTACTCCTCCAGGAGCGGCAGGATCGAGGTCGTCCACACCCGACGCAGCCCGGCGTCACCGTCCCCGTGCGCCTCCGGTCGCATGAAGTAGGACGGACCGACGGCGAGGTCGTGCTCGGTGATCCGGGAATTCAGCGCGTCGAGCAGGTGAGCGGGCCAGACCGGGAACCCCTGACGCCGTAGCCAGCGCTCCAACAGCCCGCGAACCGGTTCCTCCGCCGGGTGCAGCGGGACGAAGGCGAACCGTCGCCGCATCGCGCCGTCCACGACACCGACCGAGCGGTCCGCGGAGTTCATGGTGCCGACGATGAACACGTTCTCCGGCAAGGTGAACCCGTGCTCGTCGCTGGAGTAGAGCAGGTCGACGGCCTCCTCGCGGTATTCCAGGAGGAAGTACAACTCGCCGAACACGGTGGCGAGATTCGCCCGATTCAACTCGTCGACGACGAGGACGTACGGCCGCCGGGGGTCGCTTCGGGCCCGGTCCACGAGACGCCGGAAAGGCCCCGGTGCCAGCCGGAACCCGGCCGAACCGTCGACATTCCGGGTCGGGCGGTACCCCTCGAAGAAGTCCTCGTAGCTGTAGCTGGGATGGAACTGGACGAGCGTGACGTTCTGCGGGTCGCGGGTGAGGTACCGGGCCAGGCGCCTTGCGAGGTAGGTCTTCCCCGTTCCGGGCGGTCCGTAGAGCACGAGTTGGCGACGTTCCCGTAGTACGTCGAGCACGGTGCCCAGCCACTCCTCGGGGAGGAGCAGTTCCCTGGCCAAGGCGGGTGCGGCCACGGGGATCTCCGCGCGCGGGGCCGCCGCCCGGTCCTGGGCTTCCTCCGCCTCCTCCTCATCCGCGCTCCCGAGGAGATCGAGTAGCCCGGATAGTTGCGGCAGTTCCCGGCTCAGGTCCACGACATCGCGCTGAACCCGTAGCCGGGCCCGCAGCAGCGGCGGCAGGTCGGGTACGTCCACCGGGGCCCCGCCGGTCGCCCACTCCACCGCCCGGACGAGTTCGGGAAACCCGTCCGGGTCGGTTCCTGCCTCCGGGGGCCCGGCGATCCGGCCGAGCACCATCCGTTCCTCGCTCGTCGTCGTGACGACGTCATCCACGTCCATGAGCGACAGGAAGCTGTGGAACTCCTCGACCCGGCTCGCGCGTTCATGATCGGGGTCACCGGCGTAACCGGCCTCGACGAGGCGGGCGATCTCCTCCCGCCCCGTCCCCGGAGGTACCGGAGCCAGCCGGGTCGCGGAGATCGAGCAGATCCGCTCCTCGATCCACCGGCGGGTCAGATCCGAGCCCCGTCCGCTCCAGCTGCGCACCAACCACGCCCGCGGGGTCCCGTTGTTCCCGCCCCGGCCCCCGCTGTCGCCGTCGCCTTTTCTGCGGCCACCGGCACCGCTGTCGTCGCGGTCGCCCGTACCGTCACCGCCCCGGCGATGACCGCTCCCGGAAGAGGAACGGGGATGGACGGAACGGGGACGGACGGGGCCGGGCCGCGCACCGCCGGAGGCCCGCCAGCGGGCCCGCAGCGGATCGGCGTAGAAGGAAATCCTCACCCCGGAACGATCTTCGAGGAGATCGCGCAGAACCAGCAGATCCCGGTCCACGTCGTCGGTGCCACCGTCGAGTTCCGCCAGGAAGGCGGCCCGGATGTCCTCCTTGTGTTTCTGGCTGACGATGGGCTCGAAAGTGTCGGGAAAGGCGAGGTACATCAGCAGGTTGCGGAGCCCCTGGGTGCCACCGGCATGTTCGGCGACCCGTTTGAACGCCCAGGGATCGGACAGAGCGTCGTCGCGGGCGGTCGGGAGCAGCCGGGTCCACTCCCGGACGAAACCGGACAACGCCCGCAGCTGGCGGAGCCCGCGTACCTTGAACCCCATCCCGACCGTGAGCACCCCGGCCGCACAGGCGTCCGCGAAATCGGGGGCCAATCGGGCCTCCCCGTCCGGACGTACCGGGAGCAGGGATTCGACCTGCGCGCACTTGTTCTCCGCGGTGATGTCCGCCGCCGGAAGGACCATGAGGTACTGCAGCTCGGCCGCCAGAGGACGGCAGCCGGGTGCGTGCCGGGTGAGAAGGTCGGACAACCCGTGATAGCCGGCGACCCCCGCGGGACGGGCCGAGTCGAGGACCTCGACCAAGCTCCCGCTGTGTTCCTCGGTCCACACCGGACGTCCCGGAGTGAACGCGGACCCCTGGCTGACGAGCCCGGCCCCGAGCACCCGCCCAGCGGCGGCGAGCATGACCGACTCGTTCGCTTCGCGCAGCCCGTGCAGCCGCAGATCCCGGTTCCCGATCTTCGGCTCGCCCATCCGGCCCCCTTGGGACGGCACCACCAGTAACGGTCCTCGCTCCGGGGTACGGGAAGGTCCGAAGCTGACGATACCGGAGAACCGTCACGGAAGGTCTATCTATTGCAAACCGAACGTAGTAACCGTTTTCTTTCCGGACCGGTGTCGCCCTGGACCCGCCGGCACGGTAGACAGGGAAGTGGGAACGGTTCCGGGAGCGGGAGGGCAACCCATGTGCGGTGTCGTGGCGTTGTGGCGGGTCGGCGACGCGCCGCTCGCCACCGAGATGATCCGACGGATCGCGCACCGCGGCCCCGACGCCGTCGCCGTCACACACCCACCGGACGTCCCCGCGGTGATGGCGCACTGCCGGCTGTCCATCATCGGGACCGAGGACGGCGCGCAGCCGATCCACCAATCCGACGGGCTCCTCGTCGCGAACGGGGAGATCTTCAACCACGAGGACCTGCGGGCCATCCTCGGCCAGAGCGCCTTCGAAACGGCCAGTGACTCCGAGACGATCCTCGGCCTGTTCCGCACCGGGACGAGCCGGTGGATCAGCCGGCTCGAAGGCATGTTCGCCTTCGTCCTCGCCACGTCCGAACGCATCCTCGCCGCCCGTGACCCGCTCGGTATCAAACCGCTCTACCTCGCCCGGATCGGCCCGGGCTACGCCTTCGCCTCCGAGCTCAAAGCCTTCGACGGGCTCCCCGTCGACTCGGTCGAGGCCATCCCGCCCGGCACCTTGTTCGACAGCCGCGACGGCCTGCGGCAGTGGTACCGGACCCCGCACGGGGCCGCCGAGGCCGAGGACGGACTCGACGTCGACCGCACCGCGAGGGAGCTGCGGCTCGTCCTGGAGGAGGCCGTCGCCCGGTGGATGGTGGCCGACGTCGAGGTGGGCTCGTTCCTGTCGGGAGGAC
>JARRQM010000121.1:0-5382 GCA_037381765.1 Kineosporiaceae bacterium | reverse complement strand
TGGACACAGAACATGACTCCGGGAAGGGCCCCTGGAAGGACCCCGGGAAGGGCCCCGGGAAGGGCCCCGGGAAGGGCCCTGGGAAGGGCCCTGGGAAGGACTCCGGGAAGGACCCCGGGAAGGACCCCGAGGGTCTTCCCCTCCCGGGACAGACCTCATCCGCTACCGGGTGCGGAACCTGATCCCGGTGCGCCGGACAAGGGTGACCACTTCTGCGGGCACGTCGGTGTCGGCGCCACCCCGGTCGAGCCCGGTGATCAGGACGTCCCCGCGAAGGGTAGGGAGAAGGGGCGCACCCAGCCCGAGCCGGGAAGCCAGCCGCTGGGCCCGCGTGTTCTCCGGCAGCCCGTGCTGGACCCGGCGTTCGTCCACGTACAGGGCCACAGCGCCGCCTCCGGGGACGACGAGGAGGATCTCCTCAAGTAGCCCTCCGCCGATGATGTCGCTGTACCCGCGGGTACTCGCCTCCACATGCACCGACCGCACCGGGCGACCCCGCTCGGCCGGGACGACCAGTGCGGTGAGCGTCTGGCGGGCGCGGGAACCCTCCCCGGTCGGCCCCGGCTCTGTCGGTCCCGCACCGGCTGCACCGGCCCCGACCGGTCCGGCCCCGACCGGTCCGGCCCCGACCGGTCCAGCCCCGACCGGCCCGGTCCCGCTCGGGACCGCCCCCACCGGTTCGGCCTCGGTCGGTTCCAGATAGGGCATCCACCGGGTTCCCGGGCGGGTCTCCACGGACATCGCAGGCTCCTTATCCCGGCCGGAGCCGTGGATGGGACGGCCCGTGGTGGTGACGGGCGGGTCACCGCCACAGACAGCGGAACGGAACACCGAAGTGTCACCTTAGGTGTTAATTAGGTGACGAACGGTAGTTGACAGAAGGTTCATCCGTCCCGTTCGACCCCCCTAGCGTCAGGGAGTGACGAGTCATCTTCAACATCTCACCGTGAGCGGTTGGTTGCTCGGCGTATTGTCAACCCTGATCGTCTTGCCGGTCCACGACCGACCCACCCGCTCCGGAGGTGTTCATGGCCGCTGTCGGCTCCATCGTGGCCCGGCGCCATCTCGGCCGGGAATTGCGCGCCCTGCGCGAGCGGGCGCACCGCACCCGCGAGGACGTCGCCGCGACCTCGATCGCCTCGGTGGCCAAACTGGCCCGGATCGAGGGCGGGCAGAGTCCGGTACGTCCCGGCGATGTGCGCGAACTGTGCCGGCTCTACGGGGTCGAGGAGGGGACCGCCGACACTCTCGCGGCGATGGCCCAGGCCACGAAGCAGGCCGAATGGTGGGAACGGTTGGACGGTAAAGCCCAGCGCTGGTTCTGGGTGTACCTCGGGCTGGAGGCGGTGGCCAGCCGGCTCGCCGTGTTCGAGCCCATGGTCGTGCACGGCCTGTTCCAGACCGAGGCGTACGCCCGTGAGGTCGAGCGGGCCACCCTGTTGGACAGCGCCTCCGAGGACTTCGACGCGTACGTGGCGGGGCGGCTGCAGCGTCAGGAAGCCGTCCTGGCCCGGCCCGACCCGCCGCAGATCGAGATCGTTCTCGGGGAACCGGCCCTTGCCGTCACGGTAGGGACCTCCGCGGTGATGGCCGCCCAACTGGAACGGCTGCGCGAACAGGCAACTCTTGCCTCGGTCGAGGTCCGGGTGCTACCTCTGTCCGCCGGACCGCACCCGGGTTTCCATGGCGGGTTCACCGTGCTCGACTTCGACGACCCGCGGGATCCGCCGATCGCCTATATCGAGACCTACGAGGCGGCCAGGTATCTGGAGGCCTCGGAGGACGTCGCCCGCTACCGGCGGCGTTTCGCCACCATCCATGCCCTCTCCGTCCCCTTGGAGGAGTACACCCCATGAGTGTTGAGTCCCCCGGCAGCGGCGACGTCAGGCGGGCCGTCGGGTCCGTTCGTGTCGCCGGGGCCCCGAAGAGCCGCGGGGGCGGCTGGACCAAGGCCCGCGCATCCGACCAGGGCGGTAACTGCGTCCAGATGCGGATGCGCCAGGGCTTGATCGAGGTACGAGACAGCAAGGCCAGGCGAGGTCCCGTGCTGCGGTTCACCACGGCGGAGTTCGCCGCCTGGTTGGACGGAGCACGACGCGGTGAATTCGATCACTTCGCCCAGGACTGACCAGGACGGATCCACCGGCGGCCCCTACCCCGTGCCGGAGCCGCCGGTGGGCCCGTCCTCCCCAGTCTGCGGCGGAGCCGCCGGTCTCGGCGGATACTGGTGCCATGCGTTGGGGACGGAACGTGCCCGAGACGTCCGGTGGTCCGGGACCCACCCGGCGCATCCCTGAGGGGTTCGCCGAGGTCGACCCCCGTACCGCGGTCCGGGTCCCGTTGTGGCAGGAACTGTCGCCGGACAACCCCCTCTACCCGGGTGACCCCCCGTTCACCGTCGGGGTGCACAGCAGCGTCGGCACATCCGGTTTCCGCGTGGAACGGATCACCAGCCTCGGCACGCACACCGGGACCCACGTGAGCGTGCCCGCCCACGTCATCGACGGGGGTGCCGCCCTGAACGGGGTCGGGGAGGGCTGGACCCTGATGCCGCTCGTCGTCGTCGACGTGCGTGAACGGGTGGCCGCCTCCGGCGGTGACTTCACCGTCGGCCCGGCGGCGCTCCGGGAAATCGAGGAGGCGTACGGACCGATCCCGGACTCCGGGTGCGTGCTCCTGAACACCGGGTTCTCCGTCCGGTACCGGGAACGGGGGCAGGACCGGCACCGGGACCGGGACCGGGACCAGCGTCAGGGGCAGGGACAGGACCGGGGCCAGGGTCAGGACCGGGGCAAGGACCGGGACAAGGACCGGGGCCAGGGGCAGGACCGGGACCAGGACCAGGACCGGGGGGACGGGCCGGACCGGAGGTACCGCGCACCTGCCCCGGGGTTCACCGCTGACGCCGTGGCCTGGCTGTTCACCGAACGGCGGATCGCCGCCGTCGGATCCGACACTTTCGGGCCGGACCCGTCCTCGGATCCCCGGTGCACGGCCACGTTGACGGCACTCGAACTCGGCGGGATCACCGTGGAGAACGTCGGGCCGGGACTGTCCCGGATGCGGTGTTACGGGGACTGGGTGGGGGTGAACGGGGCCCGCCCGGCATTCTCCGGTTTCCCGGTCGGGATCACCGGGTACACCCTGCCCTGACCTGCGGGTTCAGCCGAGCCACGGCAGCCGCGGGGTAACCGGCTCAGCTGCGGGGTGACCGGCTCAGCTGCGGGGTCCGCACGACGGCCCGGCGGGTTCACCGGTGTACTTCTGCCAGCCAGTCCAGCAGGGAGGCGGTGACCCGGGAAGGCGCCTCCTCGGGCAGGAAGTGTCCGGCCCCGGAGATGACATCGAATCTCAGGTTCCCGTGCACCCATCGGGCCGATCCGGCGGCGCCGCGCGCGGTGATCCACGGGTCCTCGGCGCCGTGCAACTGGAGTACCGGGACCCGGATCGGGGCGCGGACGGTTCTGGCGAACCGTCGCCCGTCGGGTCTCCACCGGGAGCGGACGACCCAGCGGTAGTACTCCATCGAGGTGTGCGCGACGAACGGCACCCGCATCGCCACCTGGTAGCGCTTCAGGACCTCCGCTTCCGGGAAGTCCCCGGCCGACCATTCGCGCAGTACCTCCTCCACCCCGTCGCCGCGGCTCAGCCGGCGTTCGGGGAGTATCGGTGCTTGGTAGGCGAGTAACCGGCGGAGGGCGGCCGGTCGGTCGTCCCGGGCGAACCCGGACAGCATCTGCAGCGGGTGCCCCATGGACAGGGCGGCCACGGCACGGGTCACCCGGGGCGCCGCGGACGGCATCGACCAGGCCAGCCACGCACCCCAGTCGTGTCCGACGATGACGGCCCGGGATTCCCCGAGTCCCCGGATCACGCCGGCGACGTCGGAGGTCAGGGTGAGGGTGTCGTACCCCCGGGGAGGTTTGTCGGAGGCCCCGTAGCCGCGTAGGTCCATCGCTGCGACCCGGTACCCGGCGGAGGCGAGGGCGGGCAGCTGGTGCCGCCAGGCCCACCAGAACTCCGGGAACCCGTGCAGCAGGAGGACGAGGGGTCCGGTCCCGGTGTCGGCGACGTGGAACCGGGCCCCGTTGGCGGCGACGAACCGGTGTTCCCAGGGGCCCTCGACGAGGATGTCCGAGGTGTCGGCGCTCACCGGGCCGCAGCGCCACCGGCGCCCCGGTCCGTTTCCCCGGGACGCACCAGGGCGATGGTGGCTCGGGCCTGGTCCAGGGCCTGCCGGGGGGGCTGCACCCGGGAGACCCGGGTACGGCCGATGGCCACGAGGAGCCCGGCGACCAGCAGGAGGGTGAGAGTGAGCGCGCCGAACGCCGCCCAGGCCGGCAGTCCGAGGGCGACGAGGACGTACCCGGCGGTGATCGTCGCGGTGAGGGTGGCGAGCAGGCCGAGGTAGGCCGCGGCGGCGAACATGCCGCCGGCGAGCCCGGCATGGCGCGCGTCGGCGAGGAGTTCCGCTCGGGCGAGGGCGATCTCGGCGTGCACGAGGTCGGACAGGTCGCGGGTGGCGTCGGCGACGAGCTGTCCCAGGGTCCGTTCGTCGGTCATGTGCCTTGCCCCTTCGGGCGGTGTCCTTCGCTGCGCCCTTTCGGGCGGTGTCCTTCGCTGTGACGACGAGCCTACGGCGTACCCGGAGCCACCGCGTGCACTTGATGGGCAAAAAAATAGGTTATGTCCGGTCCGGGGATGGTGCGTCGGGTGTGCCTCCCACCCGTTCCCGGGCCCGGTAGTGCGTGTTGCGCCGGCGGAGGACGACTGCGGCGGCGAGTGCGGCGAGCAGGGTTCCGGCGAGAACGGCGGTGCGCACGTGGTCGATCCGCTCCCCGGTCGAGCCGAAGGCGAGCTCACCGATGAGCAGGGACACGGTGAAGCCGATCCCGGACAGCAGACTCACCCCGACGATATCCGCCCAGCTGAGGTCGGGGTCGAGTTCGGCCCGGGTGAACCGGGCCATCAGGTAGGTGCCGCCGAACACGCCGGCCGGTTTGCCGAGGACGAGTCCGGCCACGATGGCGGCGACGACGGGATCACCGGCCGCGGAGGCGAGGGCCTGCGGGTTCAACGCGACCCCGGCGGCGGAGAACGCGAACAGGGGGACCGCGACTCCGGCGGAAACCGGGCGGAGGGCGTGCTCGTACCGTTCCGCGGCTGAGTGTGCCGCGGCGGAGCCGGGCGCCGTGCTCCCCGGCGTATCGCTGTCGGGTTCGGCGCTGTCCGGCGCGGCACCGCGTCCGGGGCGGGCCGGCACGACGAAGGCAAGGAGGACCCCGGCCACCGTCGCGTGCACCCCACCGGCATGGACGAGGACCCAGGTCAGCAGAGCGGGATTGACTAGAAGACACCACGACGCCCCTCGGCGGGCGAGCA
>JARRQM010000120.1:5414-6431 GCA_037381765.1 Kineosporiaceae bacterium | reverse complement strand
TCGGTCAGTCCGCGGCCCGGCCCCGGGCCGCGGGAGGTGGTCAGAGCTGCTCGTCCTCGGCGAAGGACATGTCGTCGTCGGCCCCGAAACTGTCCACGGCCAGCGCCGGGTCGAACCCGGGCGGGCTGTCCTTGAGGGCCAGGCTCATCCCGGTGAGTTTCGCCTTCACCTCGTCGATGGACTTGGCACCGAAGTTGCGGATGTCGAGCAGGTCGGCCTCGCTGCGGGCGACGAGCTCCCCGACGGTGTGGATGCCCTCACGCTTGAGGCAGTTGTACGACCGGACGGTGAGGTCGAGGTCCTCGATCGGCAGGGCGAGATCGGCGGCGAGAGCCGCATCCGACGGCGAGGGACCCATGTCGATGCCCTCGGCCTCGACGTTGAGTTCCCGGGCCAGCCCGAACAACTCGACGAGGGTCTTCCCGGCACTCGCCATGGCGTCCCGCGGCTGAGTGGACTGCTTGGTCTCGACATCGACGATCAGCCGGTCGAAGTCGGTGCGCTGCTCCACGCGGGTGGCCTCGACCTTGTAGGTCACCCGGAGCACCGGGGAGTACAGCGAGTCGACCGGGATCCGGCCGATCTCCTGGTCACCGGTCTTGTTCTGGACGGCCGACACGTAGCCGCGGCCCCGCTCGACGGTGAGTTCCATCTCCAGCTTGCCCTTGCCGTTGAGCGTGGCGATGTGCAGCTCGGGGTTGTGCACCTCGACGCCGGCGGGCGGGGCGATATCGGCCGCGGTCACCGTGCCGGGTCCCTGCTTGCGCAGGTACATCACCACCGGCTCGTCATGTTCGCTGGACACCACGAGCCGCTTCACGTTGAGCGTGAGCTCGATGATGTCTTCCTTCACCCCGGGGACGGTGCTGAATTCGTGCAGCACCCCATCGATCCGGATGCTCGTCACCGAGGCGCCGGGGATGCTGGACAGCAGGGTGCGCCGCAGGCTGTTGCCGAGGGTGTAGCCGAATCCGGGCTCCAGCGGTTCGATGACGAACCGGGACCGGCTCTCGCCGA
>JARRQM010000120.1:0-5391 GCA_037381765.1 Kineosporiaceae bacterium | reverse complement strand
TCGCGGTCTCCGTCCACCACGACCGGCCGTACCGTCCCCGGAACACCGGGGACCGGACCTGGCTCCGGATCCCGGTCCCGCGGTGCGGGTTCCGGGCTCCGGGGCGGGTCCGACGGGATGGTCGGGGGGAAGGGCCGTGGCCCGTCCCCCGTCCCGTCCCTTACTTCGAGTAGAACTCGACGATGAGCTGTTCCTGCACCGGGGTGTCGATGACCTGACGGGCCGGCAGCCCGTGCACCAGGATCCGCATCCGGTTGGCGATGACCTCCAGCCAGGCAGGCACGGTGCGCTCGCCGGCTTCCGCCCGGGCGACGACGAACGGGGTCAGCTCCAGCGAACGGGGGCGCACCTCGACGATGTCGCTCTCGGTGACCCGGAAGCTCGGGATGTCGACCTTCCGACCGTTCACCAGGAAGTGGCCGTGCCGGACCAGCTGCCGGGCCATGTCCCGGGACTTGGCGAAGCCCGCCCGGTACACGACGTTGTCCAGCCGGGATTCCAGGATCCGCAGGAGGTTCTCGCCGGTACGGCCCTGCCGCCGGTTGGCCTCCTCGAAGTAGCCCCGGAACTGCTTCTCCAGCACCCCGTAGATGCGCGCGGCCTTCTGCTTCTCGCGCATCTGCAGCAGGTACTCGCTCTCCTTGATCCGCGCCCGGCCGTGTTCACCCGGCGGGTAGGGGCGGATCTCGATCGGGCACCGCTGCGAGTCACACTTCGCGCCCTTGAGGTAGAGCTTGGTCTTTTCGCGGCGGCAGCGCTTGCAATCAGCGCCGGTGTATCGCGCCATGGTGATGTCTCCTCGGGAATCCTCGTTCGGCGCGTCAGACGCGGCGGCGCTTCGGCGGACGGCAACCGTTGTGCGGGGTGGGGGTCACGTCCTGGATCGACCCCACCTCAAGTCCGGTGGCCTGCAACGATCGGATCGCGGTCTCCCGACCGGAACCGGGACCCTTGACGAAGACGTCGACCTTGCGCATGCCGTGTTCCTGGGCGCGGCGCGCGGCGGCCTCGGCGGCCATCTGGGCGGCGAACGGCGTGGACTTCCGGGAACCCTTGAAGCCCACCTGTCCGGCCGAGGCCCACGAGATGACATTGCCCGTCGGGTCGGTGATCGACACGATGGTGTTGTTGAAGGTGCTCTTGATGTGCGCGTGACCGTGGGAGACGTTCTTCTTCTCCTTGCGGCGCGGCTTGCGGCCCGCCCCGGTCTGCTGCCGTGTCTTGGGTGGCATCTGCCAGTGACTCCTGTGGCTGGTCGATGGAATTCGACGAGGGGGCGGGCTACTTCCTGCCCGGCTTCTTCTTGCCGGCGACGGTGCGCTTGGGACCCTTCCGGGTACGCGCGTTGGTCTTCGTCCGCTGACCGCGCACCGGAAGACCGCGGCGGTGCCGCAGACCCGCGTAGCAGCCGATCTCGACCTTGCGCCGGATGTCGGCGGCAACCTCGCGTCGGAGATCACCCTCGACCTTGTAGTTCCCCTCGATGTAGTCGCGGAGCCGCACCAGCTCCTCATCCCCGAGATCGCGCACCCGCAGGTCCGGGCTGATACCCGTGGCCTCAAGGGTCTGCAGGGCCCGGGTGCGGCCGACACCGTAGATGGACGTGAGCGCAACTTCCAGCCGCTTTTCGCGGGGGAGGTCCACGCCGACGAGGCGTGCCATGTGTCTCTCTTCCGTTTCACGGAGGTCTCGGACAACGTCGATCCCGACCCGGGGTCAGGTTCCCGGCCTCCGACCGGGAGTGGCGTCCCGCCGCGTGGGCGGGGGGCGGACGTTGCTGCTGGCGGTGCGACGTCGCCGGGCTTACCCGGCGCGTGCGGATCCCTGCCGGATCAGCCCTGGCGCTGCTTGTGGCGGGCGTTCTCGCAGATCACCATGACCCGCCCGTGACGGCGGATCACCTTGCACTTGTCGCAGATCGGTTTGACGCTCGGCTTGACCTTCATCGATGTCTTCCAGACGTGACGCATCACGGGGCGGACCAGTGCGGAAGAACCGCACCAGCCTCCGGAGGCGGCGGCGGGCTACTTGTAGCGGTAGACGATGCGACCGCGGGAGAGGTCGTAGGGACTCAGCTCCACGACGACACGATCCTCCGGCAGGATCCGGATGTAGTGCTGGCGCATCTTGCCGGAGATGTAGCCGAGTACCTTGTGACCGTTGGCCAGCTCCACCCGGAACATCGCGTTGGGTAGGGCTTCGACCACGGTGCCCTCGATCTCAATGACCCCGTCCTTCTTGGGCATGTCCTCCGCATTCCCTCTCACCGGCGTTGCCGGCTATTTTGATCGGAACAGGCACACGTGTGACGGCGTCCCTCGGATCACCAGACCAGCCGCGGGATGGGCCGGGGGACGGTAAGCGTGTGAGCCGACTGCGCGAGTTTACGCCAGCACCCCATGCCAAACGAAATCGGGGTCCGGCCGGTCGGGTGATAATCCCACGTCGGGGCCCTGCCCGGGTGGGTCAGTCCCCTTCCGGAGCGGCCACGGAGCCGACCGAGGCGAGCCCGGCGACGCCGCCGTCCCGGGCGGTGAGCACCCACAGGCCCCGTTCGGTGAGCGCGACAGTGTGCTCCCAGTGTGCCGCCCGAGATCCGTCAGCGGTGATCACGGTCCACTCATCGGAGAGCACCCGGGTCGCCGGAGCGCCCGCGACGAGCATCGGTTCCACCGCGAGGCAGATCCCCGGACGCAGCCGCGGGCCCCGGTCCCGGGTGCGGTAATTGAGCACATGCGGATCCTGGTGCATCTCGGTGCCGATGCCGTGCCCGCCGTATCCTTCGACGATACCGAAGCGCGCGCCGACATGGTCCTCCACGGCAGCGCCGATGACGTTCAGCCGCTCCCCCATGGTGATCGCCGCGATGCCGTGCCACAAAGCCTGCTCGGGGGCCTCGACGAGAGCGGTGTCCTCCGCGGACGGCTCCGCCCCGGGAACGATCGCGGTAAACGCGGCATCCCCGTGCCAGCCCGCCAGGATGGCCCCGCAGTCCACGGACACCACATCACCGGCGGCGAGCCGGCGAGGCCCGGGGATCCCGTGCACGATCTGCTCGTTCACCGAGACGCACAAGGTCGCGGGGTAGCCGTGGAAACCGAGGAAGGACGGCACCGCCCCGGCGGAGCGAATCACCTCCTCGGCGACCGCATCCAGTTCCCCCGTGCTGACCCCCGGCCGCAGCCGCTCCCGAACGGCATCGAGGGCATCGGCCACGACCAGCCCGGCCCGGCGCATCAGCCGGACCTCCGGTACCGACTTGTACTCGATCCGGTCCCTGCCGAGCATCCACCCTCCCTGGCCGTTCCGGGGCCGCCGCACCTTCCCGGATGCGGTGGTCCGGTCAGAGCGTGTCGTCACCTTCCGCTTCGACGCCGTGCAGCACCCGTACGGCAGCTCGCGGCGTTCGAAAACCCACGGTCAGCCCCGCCACGCGGACAGGGCCGAGGTCAGCCGGTCGGTCACGGTGTCGATGTCGCCGAGCCCGTCCACCTGGATGAGTAGTCCCCGCTCGGAATAGACCTGGGTCAGCGGGGCGGTCTGGGCGAGGTACACCTCCTGCCGGTGCCGGATGACGTCCTCGGTGTCATCGGCCCGGTTCTCGATCTGCGCCCGGCGCAGCAAGCGGGCGATCACTTCCGTGGAGTCCACGGTGAGTTCGAGAACGACGTCGAGTGCGGTCCCGGCCTGCGCGAGCATCACGGTGAGGGCCTCGACCTGGCCGAGGTTCCGCGGGTAGCCGTCGAGCAGGAACCCCCCGGCACAGTCGGCCCGGAGCAGACGATCCTCGACCATCGCGTTGGTCACCTCGTCCGGGACCAGCCGACCGGTATCGGTGTACTCGCGCGCGGTCAGCCCGAGCGGAGTTCCTTCGGCGATATTCGCCCGGAAGATGTCCCCGGTGGAGATCGCCGGCACGCCCAGCCAGTCGGCCAGCCGTTTCGCCTGGGTACCCTTCCCCGCCCCGGGAGGTCCAAGGATAACCAGTCTCATCGGAGGAACCCCTCGTAGTGTCGCTGCTGCAACTGAGACTCGATCTGTTTCACCGTCTCCAACCCGACCCCCACCATGATCAGGATCGAGGTGCCGCCGAAGGGGAATTGCGCGGTGTTCGCATTGAGTAGGGCGAATGCGACCAGCGGGATCAGGGAGACCACGCCGAGGTACAGCGACCCGGGCAGGGTGATCCGGGTCAACACGTAGTCCAGGTACTCCGCGGTGGGCCGACCGGCCCGGATCCCGGGAATGAACCCGCCGTACTGCTTCATGTTGTCCGCCACCTCGTCCGGGTTGAACGTGATGGAGACGTAGAAGTAGGTGAAGAAGATGATGAGCAGGAAGTACGCGGCCATGTAGACCGGGTGGTCGCCCTTGACCAGCGTGGTCTCGATCCAGCGGACCCATGCCGCGGTGCTGTTGTGCTGGAACTGGGCGACCAGGGCCGGCAGGTAGAGCAGGGAGGAGGCGAAGATGATCGGGATGACCCCGGCAGTGTTCACCTTGATCGGGATATACGTGCTGGTCCCGCCGTACATCTTGCGCCCGATCAGGCGCTTGGCGTACTGCACCGGAATCCGCCGCTGGGACTGCTCGACGAAGACCACTGCGGCCATCACGAGCAGGCCGAGCGCGATCACCACGAGCATCATGTCGAGGCTGTGCTGCTGCTTGATGGACCAGATCGAGGTCGGGAAGCCCGCGGTGATCGAGGTGAAGATGAGCAGCGACATCCCGTTGCCGACGCCGCGTTCGGTAACCAGCTCACCGAGCCACATGATCAGCCCGGTCCCCGCAGTCATCGTGATGATCATCAACAGGATGGTGACGATCGAGTCGTCCGGGATGAGGGTCTCGGAGCAGCTTGCGCCGAAAATGTTGCTCGGCGTCCGAGCCAGGGTGACCAGTGTCGTCGACTGGAGGATAGCCAACCCGATGGTGAGGTAACGGGTGTACTGGGTGAGCTTGCTCGTCCCCGCCTGGTCGCTCTTCAGCTCCTCGAACCGCGGAATCACCACCGTGAGCAGCTGGATGATAATGCTCGCCGTGATGTACGGCATGATCCCCAGCGCGAAGATCGACAGCTGGAGCAGTGCGCCACCGCTGAACAGGTTGATCAGGGCCAGCCCGCCGTTTGCCGCGGATCCGTCCACACACTTGCGCACGGACGGGTAGCTGATTCCCGGCGTGGGGATGAAGGACCCGAGCCGGAAGACAGCCATGATGGCGAGCGTGAACAGCAACTTCCGCCGCAGGTCCGGGGTTCGGAACGCCCTGAGGAACGCGGTGAGCACGGGGATCCTCCTGCGTGCCGCCCGGTGACGGCTCGTCGATAGTTCCGGGGTGACCCCGCACCGCGCACACCTACTGCCCGGTGCGGTGACGATAACACCC
>JARRQM010000119.1:0-8887 GCA_037381765.1 Kineosporiaceae bacterium | reverse complement strand
CGAGACGAGCCGGTCCAGTCGGTCGGGGGTCAAGGGTCGTCCATGTGCGGCGAGCGCGGCGAGCAGGGCGGCCACGGGAACCCAACCGGCCTCGTCCAGGCGCAGACCGATCGCCTCAGGGTCGTGCCGTAGCACGTAGGTGAGGAATTTGCTGTCGGCGATCATCGTGGCCCGACCTCGGTCGGGTGCCCGGGATGTTCAGGGGTCTCGGGCTGATCGGCCCCCGGACGTCCGGCTCCGGAACGTCCGGGGCCTGCGGGGGCGCGGCGCAGGTGGGTGAGGGCGTCGGCGGCGCTGCGGTCACGTTCGGGACGCCAGACGGTCCAGTAGCGGACGGCCGGCAGGTCGCGGAGCGGGACGGCGGTCAGGCCGGCCGGCGGGTGGACGCAACCGTTGACGATGGTGGCGCCGAGGCCGAGCGCGGCGAAGTGGGCCAACAGCTCCCAACCGTCGACCTCGGCGGCCACGTTCCAGGACACCCCGGCGTCAAGGAGCGCGCGGTCCAGGGCGCGTCGGTGGGGCCGACCGGGCGGTGGGACGACGAGGTCGAGTCCGTCGAGGTCGGTGAGGTCGAGGTGGGTGCGGTCGGCGAGCGCGTGCTCTCGGGGGAGCAGCAGGGTCTGCGGGTAGGCGGCGAGCTGTGTCGACCGGAGCGAGGGCGGGGGCGGGTCGTGGGCGATCACCGCGAGGTCGACCCGGCCAGAGGTGACGGCGGTCAGGGCGGCGTCCCGGTCGGCGGTGAGCACCCGGACCGGCCGTCCGGAACCGGCCAGCCGCCGGATACCGTCGCCGATCACCCAGCGGAAGGTGCCGCGGCCGGCGGCGAGGACGACCGGGGCGAGGCCGCCGCTGAGGTCGGCCAGCAGGTCACCGGCCTGTCTCGCAGTGTCCCGGGCGAAGGCGGCCAGCCGTTCGCCGGCGGCGGTCAGCCGCAGTCCCCGGCCGTCCCGTTCGTACAGTGCGATCCCCAGACCGGCCTGCAATTTGCGGATCTTCGCGTGTAGGGACGGCTGGCTCAGGTGCAGGGTGGCTGCGGCAGTCGTGAAGTTGAGGTGGTCGGCGAACACGCCGAAGGCGTGCACGGCATCCGGTTCCAGTAGCTCTTCCGCCACAGTCACGGGGTCAACTATAGGACTGTCCTATAGGTCGTTCGGCAATCAATAGTTCCGCTACATCTGGCCGGGCGGGAACGTGGTGGGCATGAACGACATGACTGTGCCGGAACTCCGGCACCTCCCGGAGGGCGTCCACCGGACGCCACGACTGGGGATCGACATCGGTCGGGTGATCATTGACGGGTCATCCCACCCCGAGGGCGGTGACACCGCCTTCTTCGCCGGGAACGAGGCCACCATGGTGGCGACTCCGGAAATGGCCGGGGCGGTGGACTCGATCGCCCGCCTCGTCACCGCGTTCGGCGGTCGGGTCTGGCTGGTGTCCAAGTGTGGGCCGCGGGTCCAGGCGCGCACGTTGCGGTGGCTGGACGGGCACGACTTCTATGTCAGGACCGGGATGGACGCCGACCATGTGCGGTTCTGCCGGACCCGTCCGGAGAAGCGCCGGATCAGTCGGGAACTGGACCTGACCCATTTCGTCGACGACCGCATCGACGTACACGAGGCGGTCCAGGGGACGGTCGAGCACCAGTACCTGTTCGGTCCGCAGCGGAGGACCCCTCCGCCGTACGTGTGGCCCACCGTCACCTGGGCGGATGCGGAACGGCTCATCCTCGCCACACTCCTCCCGGTCTGACCGGTCCCGGTTCAGGTCGAGGTCCCGGTCGAGGTTCAGGGGCAGGGCCCGTTCTCAGTCCCGGGCCCGGCCGCTACGGCCGTTCCCCGACCGGTAGTTCGGCGAGGACCCGGACCCCGCCGCCGGGGCGCCGTCCCGCGAAGAAACTCCCGCCGAGCAGTGCGGCCCGCTCACGCATGCCCACGATGCCGTGGCCGGTTCCGGTCGCGACGGCAATGCCCGGCCCCCGGTCGAGGACCTCGATGCGAACGAGGGCCGCGCCGCGACGGTCCGTGCCGGACCCCACCCGGACCTCGGTGGGGGTCCCCGGTCCCGCGTGCCGGAGCACGTTGGTGAGGGCCTCCTGAACGATGCGGTAGACCGACAGGTCGACATGGGCCGGGAGTGCCGCCGGCGCTCCGTCCGTCGACAGTGACACCGTCAACCCCGCCTCGGACAGTTGCTCGATGAGCCGGGGAAGGCCGGACACCCCGAGCCGGGAACCCGCCCCGCCCGGGGGGCTGCCCGGATCGGACTCCGGATCGGATCCAGGGGCCCCTGCCGGATCGGACTCCGGGCGGAGCTCGTCGAGCAGGTGCCGCAGTTCGCCGAGGGCCTGCCGGCAGGCGTCCTCGATACCCGCCAGCGCCCGGTCGGCCCGTTCCGGGTCGTTCCGGGTCACCGCCCTCGCCTCACCCGCCTGTACGGTGATCAGGCTCATCCGGTGGGTGATGACGTCGTGCAGTTCCCGGGCGATCCGGGCCCGTTCCTCGGACACTGCCCGGTGCAGTTCGGCGGCCTGTCGCCGCACGCGCTCGACGCGCCGCAACCGGAGCAACCGGAACAGCCGGACGGCATATCCGGCGAGTACCGCGATACCGAGCCAGCTCGCAGGGGTCCCCACCCCGATCGACGTGACCGCGACGGCCGCGACCGTCCCGGCGAGCACCACCTCGACCGTCCACGGCCGGCGCGGCGACGGATCCTGGCCCGTTCGCGCGGTTTCGGGGTTGCCCCGGACACCGGAGGTGTTGACGCCGGGAACGCTCACGACCGTTTCCCGGCTCCCGGCCCCGGAAGGGGCCTGCAGGTACGCATGCCCACACGGTACTGAGGCCGGACCTGGTGGGGCGCGTGTCCGATGACGCGGGGTCAGGGGCCGGGCAGTCAGGGGCCGGGTGGCCTGGGGTGGCTCGGACCTGCCCGGGGGTCAGAACGTCGTTTCGCGCGCGTGCCGCGGCGTCCGGATCGGCCTCGGAAACAGCAGGTCGAGGATGAGGTGGCGGACGTCGTCCGGCTGACGGGCGTCGACGGCATGTACCGGCGCGTTCGGCAGGCCCATCTCGGTGAGTAGCTGGTGGTACTCGTCGAGGGTGGGCAGGGAACTGAGGTCGGTGTGCGTGACGCCGACGGCGATGGCGGCACCGTTGACCAGCGGAGCGAAAGATCGGACGAAGAACCGCAGCTGGGAGAGGGGGTTGACGTGATCGTTGGGGACGAGCAGGACCAGTCCGTTGGCTCCCTCGGAGAGGATCTCCCACATGTAGTCGAAGCGGTCCTGTCCGGGGGTGCCGAACAGGTGCACCCGGTCGCCGTTGTCGAGGTTGAAGGCTCCGTGGTCGAGGGCGACCGTGGTGAGGTCCTTGACGGCGCCGGTGACGTCGGAGGCGGTGGCGTCGGTGGATAGGGCGGAGCCGTCACTCAGGGCATGGATGGCGGTCGTCTTCCCCGCGCCGACCGGACCGGACAGGACGATCTTGTCCGGCATACCGGTCATGCACCGGGCCCGGGAGCCCGGCGGAATCGGGATGCGGGAGGGGGCATTTCTCCGTATCGGGGGCCGGTCCGGGAGCGTCCCCCGCGACGTGGGCGGACCGTGAGCGGTAGCGTCGCCTCCCAGCACACAGGTACTCGGTCGGGTGCAGGGGTGTGTCCGGTCCCGGTGGGACCGGGTACGGCGTCACGGCTGGGCGGTTCACGGCCGCGCGGTGTCACGACGTCCGGTCGGCCGTGGCCCCGTGGGCGGCCCTGTGGCATGGCACCGATAACCCCAGACCTACCGACGACATGACCATGGACTGCGTCCACGACGACACATACCTCAGACGCTGCGCCGGTCGCCCGGCCGGGAGCCTCCCCGGTAACCGGGCGGTCCGGACGGGAGGGCACCCGGAGGCGGGTGACGGCGCCGGGCGCGGTCCGACGGTTCCGGCCGGACGCCGTCCGGCGGATCGGGGACATGCGGTCGCACGGCAGAACCTGCTGGGAGAAAACTGATGTCCGACACCATCGAGGCGTTCGCCCACCGGGTGCGCGACGCGTTGCCCGCCCTACACGCGTGGTACGAGGCCGCCGCCGCACAGTCGGTGGCCGACGGTCGGGTCGGCGGTGAACATGCCTGGGTCCTCGGCGAGTACACGGCCGCGTTGGTCGAGGTCCTCCGCACCGACCCGGACGGTGGGCGGGCACATCTGGCCGACCTCGCCCGGGTGCTGGAACGTGAGGTCGGGGCCGATCCCGAGGTGGATTCCGTCATCGACTCCGCGTTCGTGACGGTTCTGGCCGGGGCCGCCGGGGCGGCTGGGGCGGTCGGGCTGGTTCCCGTGGAGGTACTCGGCCCCCGTCTGGCCACCGCCCTCGATGAGCATCAGGACTGGCAGCAGACGCCGGAGAACCGGTCCTTCGTCGACCGGATCGTCGCCGCCGTTCCCGAACTGGACGGTCTCGCCCGCGAGAACACCCTCGGCGAGCACGGCGACGTCATGGTCTTCCAGTTCCTCGCCGATCTGGCTCGCCGGGAGTCCGACAACGTCCTCGCCGGAGACCTCGACGAGGCGCGCATCGTCGTCGACCTCCTCGACCAGGAGTGGGGCGGTGACCTCGGCGAGGCCATTGCCGTGTCGTTCGTGGAGAACCTGCCGTTCCCCGGCGACCCGGCAGCCGCTCTCCTCGACCTGCTCGGACCCAACTTGCGCGCCGAACACGACCGGCAGCGGCGCCCGCCGCACGCTTCCGCGCCGACCGGTGCCGAAACCGGGACCGGGGCCGAAGCCGGGACCGGTGCCGAGGCCGGGACCGGTGTCGAAGCCGAAGCCGGGACCGAGGCCGGTGCCGAAGCCGGGGCCGGGGCCGGCGACCAGGCGTGAACCTGCCGCCGGTGCCGTAGCCGGCCAGGAGCGGCATCCCCGCAAATGTGGTGCGAGACCCTCGCATCCAGTAATGTCCGGACACGCGAATATTTATCGCATTATGGACATTACGGAGGTAGTGGGTATGGGAAGCTCGCAGGAGACCCCCCTTCCGGCTGGTCGCTCCCGCCGTCCCGACTTCGAGCCGTACCTCGTCGGTGTCGGGCTCGGCATGTTGAGCTGGGGTGCCTTCGGCATCGCGGGGGACCCGATCGGGGTGACGACCGCCTACTCGAGCATCGCTTCACTGTTCGCCCGCCCGTTCCTGGGGGCTGACGGAGTCCAGGACAACAGCTACTGGACGGCGCACCCACTCACCTTCGACTACGGCGTGGTCTTCCTCATCGCGCTCGCTTTCGGGGCCCTCCTCTCTTCGGTGCTCTCCGGCACGTTCCGGCTCGAGGTCGTGCCCCGTGCCTGGCAGGAGCGTTTCGGTGGGTCCGCAGTCGGGTCGGTGACCGGGCGTTTCGTCGCGGCCTTCCTCGGCGGCGCGGTGCTCATGTACGGGGCGCGTCTGGCCGGCGGCTGCACCTCGGGTCACGGCCTGTCCGGCGGATTGCAACTCGCCCTGTCGAGCTGGGTCTTCCTCCTCGTCGTCGCCGTGACGGGCCGGGCCGTGGCCGCTGTCGTCTTCCGTGGAAAGTGAGGTTCCAGATGACCGGGAACGCCGCCCTGCTCGCCGCCGCCGTGATCGGATCCCTGTTCGGGGTCCTCCTCCACCGCGGTCGGCTGTCCAGTTATGACGCCGTCACCGGCCAGTTCCGGTTGCGCGACTACACGATCGCGAAGGTGCTGCTCACCGCGATCGTCGTCGGTGGTGTCGGTGTCCTCGTACTCGTCCGCGCCGGTGCCGCCACCTACCACGTGAAGAGCGCCAACCTGCTCGGTGTGGTGCTCGGTGCCGTTCTCTTCGGCATCGGGATGGTCGTCTACGGCTACTGTCCCGGCAGTGGTCTGGCCGCGACCGCCACCGGCAGCCTGCATGCCCTTGTCGGCGCCTTCGGGATGGTCCTCGGTGCGATCGTCTACGCCCTGACCTACGACTGGGTGAAGGCGAACGTTCTCACGGTCTGGGCGCTCGGCAAGGTCCGTCTCCCCGAGGCGACCGGGATCCCCGACGTCATCTGGTTCCTCGCACTCGCCGTTGCCTCCGGGGTCCTGTTCTTCCGTCTCGAACGTCGCACTGGCTCCCAGCCGGTCCCACCCGCTTCGCCGGACCCAGCGGCCCCGCCCTCGGAGTGACCTCGGCAACCCCACGTGTCTCCGTAGTGCTACCTCGGACAGTCGCATCGGATCACCGATCGGCACAATCCGACAGGCATCGGTGCGACCCGGCGGCGAGGAGAACGGAAACCCCGGCCGTCTTTACCTGATCCGAACACGGTCCCCACGAGGTACTCATCTCGTCCCTCGATGCTTCTCGGATCCGTACTCCCGAGGAAAGGGACCGATCATGTCGACCCGACGAACCCTGACCGTCACCGCTTCGGCGCTCCTGGCCGTGGGCCTGTCAGCAGCCCCGGCGATGGCCGACTCTGCCGAACCGAATCCGGCCACGACGGTCACCGTTGACGGGAACCAGGTCACCATCACCACCGACCTGGCGACCGTGCAGAACCTGTGTGACCGCGCCGACCACGCCATGACCCGTCTCGACCTGGCCACGACCCGGCTAACAGCAGACGCCACCACCCAGGGGTCCCTCGCGTGGGTGCGGGTCCAGCGAGATCAGGCCCGGGCTGCGGGCAAGCCTGCGGTGGCGGACCGCTGGCAGCTGGCACTCGACCGCCGGGAGCGTCGCCTTCCCCGCATGCAGGAGGCCGCCGAGAACCTGGGCACCGCCTACGAATCCGTGTGCACCGCGCTGCCGGCCCCGGGGCAGCCGTGAAGCGGGGCGTGACGTTGCGGCGCAGTACCGTCGTGATCGGAGCCGTCCTGAGCCTGGCGCTCCTGAGCGGGTGCGGTCGTCATGCGGCGGAGACGTCCGACGTCGACGTGGGTACCGTTTCCTCGTCGATCGACGGCCAGGATGGTGCCGTGACCGACCCGACGCAGGCGGCGGCGCTGTCCCTGTTGGTCGACGAGGCCGAGCAACTCGCCGACGAGGCGGAGCAGGATCTGGCATCCGACGGGTGACTCTCAGGAGGTGCGGTGGCGACGCACGGACTGGTCGTGGTCGCCGAGGACGACCCGTCGGTGCAGTCACTGCTGCGGCTGTACCTGACCCGGGACGGTTTCGGGGTGGAGACCTATGCCGACGGTGCCACGGCGCTGCAGGCGGTGCTGACCCAGCGTCCGGTGGCCTTGGTGCTCGACGTCGGTCTGCCCGGTCTGGACGGGATCGAGGTGTGCCGGAAGCTGCGAGCCGGCGGCGACACCACCCCGGTGCTGTTCGTCACCGCCCGCGACGACGAGGTGGACCGGGTACTGGGCCTGGAGCTCGGCGCGGATGACTACGTGACCAAGCCGTTCTCCCCCCGGGAACTGGTCGCCCGGGTCCATGCGGTCCTGCGCCGCGCCCGTCCGATCGGCGTGGAGGTGGTGACGTTGGGCACGGTCCGGCTGGACACCGCCCGGCGCCGGGTGTGGTCGGGCGGGGCGGAGGTGCACCTGACCAGCACGGAGTTCGACCTGCTGGAGTACCTCATGCGGGCCCCGGGGCGGGTCCGGACCAGAGAGGAGCTGCTGGCGCAGGTGTGGGGGTACGGCACGGCGGCGGGGACACGTACCGTCGACGTCCACGTCGCGCAGCTGCGGGCCAAGCTCGGGGCCGATGCCCCGGTGCGGACCGTGCGCGGTGTCGGCTACGCCGGGGACGAGGACCGGTGAGCGGCCCCGCGCCGTCCGGGGCACGCCACGGACCGTCCCTGACCGCCCGGATCATCTGGTTGGCAGTGACGGTCGCGCTGATCTCCTCGGTGCTGTCCGGGCTGGCGGCGGCACGTTGGGTGCTGGCCTCCGAACGGGCCGCGGTGAACTCGGCGGTCGACTCCGACGAGGTGGTGACCCTCAGAACACTGCGTCAGGCGCGCAGCCTGCGCCCCACGAGACGGGTGGCCCGTGCCGTGGTCGCGGCGGTCGTCGTCGGAGGGGTCGCCGGGTTCGCGGTCGGGGCCGGTGCCGCCAGGCTGATCACCGGCCCCTTGCGCCGGACCGCGGCCACGGCCCGGGCGTTGGGCTCCGGACGTCGCGACGTTCGGGCACCGGTCGACGGGCCACCGGAGGTCGCCGACGTCGCGACCAGTCTCAACGGCCTGGCCGAGGCCCTGGCCGGGAGCGAGGAACGGCAGCACCGGTTCCTGCTGGGGGTGTCCCACGAGCTGCGCACCCCGTTGACCGCCGTCCAGGGATTCGCCGAATCGATCGCCGACGGCGTGGTCACCGGGGATGAGGCACAGCAGGCCGGCCGGGTGATCCAGGCCGAGGCCCAACGGTTGGAGCGGCTGGTCGCCGACCTCCTGGCACTGGCCCGGCTGGAGGCCGACGACTTCCGCCTAGACTCGACCGACGTGGACGTGCACGATCTGGTGCTCGGAACCGGCCAGGTCTGGGAATCCCGTGCGACGGTGCCGGTGCGGGTGGAGGACCAGCTCGGGGCACCGCTGACCCTACGCACCGACGCGGGCCGGTTGCGGCAGGTGCTCGACGGGCTGCTCGCCAACGCCACCCGGGTGACCCCGGACGGCGGGGTGGTGGTGCTCGCGATGCGGACGGGAGCCGGGGAGGTCATCATCCAGGTCCGGGACTCCGGGCCGGGGCTGTCGCCCGAGGACCGGGCGGTTGCCTTCACCCCGGGGGCACTGGGGGCCCGCTACCAGGACGAACGCCCTATCGGGGTGGGGATCGGCCTGTCCCTGGTGCACGGTCTGGTCACCCGGCTGGGCGGCACGATCGACGTCGGGGTTGCTCCCGAGGGCGGCGCCACCTTCACCGTCCGGCTTCCGTCGGGCTGACGCGATACGGCGCAG
>JARRQM010000118.1:0-5405 GCA_037381765.1 Kineosporiaceae bacterium | reverse complement strand
GCCCGACCCGGGCGTGCTCACCTGGGCGGCCGCGCTCGACCAGAGCGAGGTGACGATCAGCGTCGTGACCGTCCAGCAGATCGAGCGAGGCCTGAGCCGCCTGCCGACCGGACGACGGCAGCGCACCCTCACAAGTCGGTGGCACCAGCTGCTCAAGGCCTACGCCGACACGATCCTCATCTACGACGTGCCCGCCGCACAGGCGGCCGCGACCGTCCTGGTCCACCGCGAGAAGGCAGGCAAGCCGATCAGCCTCGCCGACGCCGAGATCGCCGGGACCTGCGTGTCACAGGACGCCACCCTGGCCACCCGCAACACCACCGACTTCACCGGCATCCCCGGCCTGACGCTCGTCGACCCGTTCGCCTGACGCCCGAGCCCTGCAACGGCCGACCCGGCCCCTCATCGCCGCGAGCTCGGCCCGCGGCTATGAGGGGCCGCCGGGCGCTACTTGACGAAGGTGCGTGAAGCGAGGACGCCGTAGCGTGAAGTCGCTCGTCTTGATGTCGCCCGCCTCATGGCCCACGACCCCGTCGAGCAGCTCGGAGAACTGGAGGTCGGCGTCCCGACTTGCCCAGGCGAACGCGATCGGCGCCAGGAACCAGCGGTCCGTGTTGAACGCCACGTCGTTGAGCCAGAGCTGGAGGGTGTCAGGCTCGTCCTCCAGCGACGGCAGCACGAACTCTCGGCGCTCGAGCTTGCCCGCGCAGTCGCGCAGCCAGTCGGCGAGCGCATCGGCGCCCGTGAAGGCGGCGTCGGCGAACGCGGCAGCACCGCCGTCCTCCCTCGCGCGCTCACGGAGGCGGGCGACGACGGCTGGCAGCGGCTCGGCGGTCATGCGGCCGAGGCTACGACGAGAGGGGTCGGACCGGTGGCGGGATCGGCCCCGGATCGACGCCGTCACTCGAACGATCGAACCGGCCCCTTGCCAGGAGCAAGTGTTAGTGCCTAACATCAACTCCATGGCCGAAACGTTAGTCACTAACAGTGAGCCCTCGACCCGACCCTCGCGCGCCGAGCAGACCCGCGCCCGACTGCAGTCCGTGGCCCTCGACCTCTTCGTACGTCAGGGCTTCGAGGCGACCACCGTGGAGCAGATCGCCGCGGCGGCCGGGGTCTCGCACATGACGTTCTTCCGGTACTTCCCCACCAAGGAGTCCGCGGCGGTCACCGACCCGTACGACCCGCTGCTCGCGCAGGCCGTCGCCGCGCAGCCCACCGACCTGCCGCCGTTCGAGCGGGTGCGCCTCGGGCTGCGGATGGCGATGGCCGAGGCGCCGCCGACGGTGGACCTCGAGTCGCAGGCGCGCATCGTGCTCATGGCGATGACGCCGGCGCTGCGGGCCAAGGCGTGGGAGAACACCAACGAGACGCAGCGCGTCGTCGTCGAGGCCCTGGAGGCCGGCGGTGCGGAGCGGACCGACGCGCTGGTGGCCGCGGGTGCGTGCCTCGGGGCGGTGATGGCGGCGTTGCTCGAGTGGGGGGCGCACCAGGAGCGCGAGGGCTCGCTCGGCGCCTGCATCATCGACGCGCTCGACCGGCTCGAGCCCGCTCGGCTCGGGGGTGCGCGGTGAGCGCCGCGGTCGTGGCCGGTGGAGGCCGCACCGAGCCGGTGGTGCGTCTGGCGACGTCCGGCGTCGCCCGATCCTTCGGCACCGAGCAGGCGCTGGCCGGCGTCGACCTGGACCTGCACGCCGGTGAGGTGCACGCCCTGGTCGGCTTGAACGGCGCGGGCAAGACCACACTGATGCGCCTGGCCCTCGGCATGCTCCACCCCGATGCGGGCACGGTGCGCGTCGACGTGGGCGACGGCCCGGTGGACCCGGTGGGCGCACCGAGCGCCACGTGGGGCCACGTCGGGCACCTGATCGAGACGCCGTTCACCTACCCCGAGCTCACCGTCCGCGAGACGGTACGCAGCGCCGCGCGGCTGCGCGGGCTCGACCGCACCGCGGCGGACGCCGCGACCACCCGGGTGCTGGCCGAGCTCGCGCTGGACCACTGGGCCGAGCGGCGCGCGCGCACGCTCTCCCTGGGCAACCGCCAGCGCGTCGGCCTGGCCTGCGCCGTAGTGCACGACCCCAAGGTGCTTGTGCTCGACGAGCCGTCCAACGCCCTCGACCCGGCCGGGGTGGTGCGGGTGCGCCGGTGGCTGGCCGACGCCGCCGACCGCGGCGCCGCCGTGCTGGTCTCCAGCCACCACCTGGACGAGATGGCGCGCGTCGCGCACCGGATCACCGTGCTGCACCGGGGCCGCGTGCTGGGCACGCTCGATCCCGCCGGCGCCGACCTCGAGCGCCAGTTCTTCGACATGGTCTACGAGGAGGAGGACGCCGTGGACGGCGCTCCCGCGCCGGCCCACACCACCACACCGACGTCCCCGAGGAGCGCGGCATGAACGCGGCCCTGAGCATCGAGGCCCTCAAGCTGTACCGCGCCCCGGCCGCCCGGGTCGCCACGGCCGTACTCGTGCTGGTGCTCCCCGCGGTCAGCGCCGCGATGGTCGCGGTGGCGCGGTCGGACTCCGACAGCCCGCTGGTCGCCAAGGCGCGGCCCATGCTGATCGGCACCGGCTGGGACGCCTACCTGGGGATGCTCGCCGAGATCGTGTCCGTCGCGACGCTGCTGGCAGTGGGGATCGTGCTGAGCTGGGTGGTGGGCCGCGAGTTCACCGAGGGCACGGTGGGCGCGCTGCTCGCGCTGCCGACGTCCCCGCGCCAGGTGCTGCGCGCCAAGCTGGTGGTCACGCTGATCTGGGCGCTGGGCTGCGGCCTGGTCGCGACGCTCGTCGCGATCCCGGGTGGTCTGGCGATCGGGCTGGGCGCACCCGATGCGGGTGCGCTGCGGGCGACCGGGCGGCTGCTGGTGGTGTCGGGCCTGATGACTCTGCTCGCCCTGCCGCTGGCCTGGGTCTCGACGGTGCTGCGCGGGTACCTGTCGGGGATCTCGACGCTGCTGGGGATCGTCGTGATCACGCAGATCGTCACGGCAGCGGGTGCCGGAGGGTGGTTCCCCTACGCCGCACCGTCGCTGTGGGCCGGTATGGGCGGGGCCGACGCGGCTGCCGCGATCACACCCGTGCAGCTACTGCTCGCCGTTCCGGTGGGCCTGGCCGGCGCGTGGGCCGCCATGCACCGCTGGCAGACCGCCGAGCTGGTCTGACCTGCGCGCCCGCTCGGACCCACGGAGGGGGCTGCGCCGCGCCTGCACCACACCTAGTGTCGGGCCCCGTGAACATCCACACCGAGGACGTGCAGGTCGCCTACGACGCCGACGCGAACGGCTACGTCCTGACCGTCGACGGCGAGCCCGCCGGTGTGGCCGAGGTGTTGCGCGGTGACGGCGTGATGATCTTCACGCACACCGAGATCGCACCGGAGTTCGGCGGGCGCGGACTGGCCAAGGTCCTGCTCGCCCGCGCGGACTGACGGCCCCCGCCCGGCACCCCACGTCTTTTCACCGACTTCGCTCCAGACCGGATACTCAGCCGACAGACCGCGAAACGGAGGAACCATGCCCGGACCCACCAGCACCGTGCACATTGTGATCTTCCGGCTCCGACCCGACGCCGACCCCGGAGCGTTCCTGCACGTGACCGACCAGATGTTGCAGTGGCTGCGGAAGCAGCCCGGATTCGTCGACTACGAGCTCTACCGGGGAGAACCGGGTCAGGACTGGGCCGACCGCCTGGTGTGGCGGACCCCTGGTGACGCGGAACGGGCCCGCGAACGCTTCGCCACGACACAGGTCTTCGCCGAACTCACCAAATACGTGGAAGACGACTACCGCAGCGTGGTCGCTCATCCCGTGCCCCTCGCCTCTTGACCGCCGGGCCGCTCGCGCCTCCCGAGACACCGGGTCCGCCCCGCGCACGGTTCGGCGGGCCAAGTCCGCCCCGCACACCGGAACCACCCGGTATACCGGACCACCCGGCACGAAGCCCGGCGCACCGGAACCACCCGGCGCGCGGCCCGGACTGGCAGCCGCCAGGTGACGGCGACCGGCTTCTCGACCGCTGTCACCTCACCCCCCGGGGCCCCGACGTCGTCAGGGCCCCGGGGCCACCGGTGCCGCGCCTCGATGCTCACGGATCTCACAGGTGAGAGGGAGGATCGAGCCCCGGACCCACGATCAGGGTCAGGCCGGATCGTCGACGGGGAACTGGACCTCGGTCAGCAAATCATCGGGAGCAGTGGTCCGCGGGTCGGTCAAGTAGATCTCCCGGGGAGCCCCCACGATCCCGTGCCCGTGTTCCTGAATCCATCCGGCGAGTGTGTGATAGGCGGGGGAGATCTCGTCGTACGGCCCGTGATGGGTCGTCCACGCGACGATTCCCCCCGGCAGCTCCTTCCACTCCACACCGGTTCCGGCGTCAGGAAAACCGGAGTTCCCCACCCTGGCTTCCCTCTCACCGGTTTCCCTTGCGCCGGTTTCCCTTGCGCCGGGGACCTCCGCACCGGGGATCTCCACACCAGGGTTCTCCGTGCCGGGGTTCTCCGCATCCGGTTCATGTCCGCCGACGTCCGCCGCACCGACGCCACCTCCGCCGACGTCCCCCGCAACAACGCCTTCGGCCTTCGACGACACCGGGATGCAGACCTCGATCCGTCCCTCGACCTGCTCGTCGATCACGTCGTGGTAGATGACGAACGGCGGGCCGTCCGGCGTGGCCCCGGACGCACCGAGTGCCCCCGCCACCGTGCCGAAACCCCGGCCGACCACGTCACCGATCGTCCTCAGACTCGTGTGGGCGGTCCAACTCACCACATACCGGGTCGGGACCTGCTTGATGCTCACGTCGTAGGGCATGACCTGTCCTCCTCTATCGATGAGACGTTGGAGGAACCGCAACATCCGCTGCTCATCGGCGAGGCGCCGCTCGAGTCGCTCCCGGTGCGCCGCGAGACGCCTGCCGACCGAGTCAGGGTCGTCGTCGGCGAGCACGACCCGGATCTCGTCGAGCGGCATGTCCACCCGACGGAGCACCCGGATCGCTTCGGCCCGGTTGGCCTGCCCTGACCGGTAATACCGGTACCCGGACACGGGGTCCGTCCAGGCCGGTACGAGCAGACCCTGCTCCGCGTAGTGGCGCAACGCCTTCACTGACAGGCGGGTCATCCACGAGAACCGGCCGATCGGGAGCAGACCCTCATCCATGCGATTCCTCCCCTTCCGAAGACGACCTTCGAGTCTCCCCAGCGGGAGAGTCAAGGCGGCGCCACGACACGACAAGCCCCGCCCGGGGCCGGGCCGGGAGACGCCCCTGTCCGTGTCCCTGTCCCTGCCCCTGTCCGTGCCCCCGTCCGCCCCCCCGGATGACGGGTTCAGGTTGTGGTCCCCGCACCGCATCCGGAGGCCTCATCCCCGGAGACCGGATGGGCGCAGCGGTCCCGCATCACCTCCGC
>JARRQM010000117.1:0-5463 GCA_037381765.1 Kineosporiaceae bacterium | reverse complement strand
ACTTGCAGAAGCTCTCTCGGAAGCTCCTGAACGAGGGGCGAAGCCAGACCCGCCGAAACAGTCAGCGCACACCGGCTCTCAGGGCTAGCCCACTGCGCCAGTCCTCGGCTCCAACGACACGACGCCAGCCCGCGGCACGGACCCGCGGCACCGGCTCACAGCGCCAGCCCTCGACGCCAACCCGCAACGCCAGTTCTCGGGCATATCGAGGGCCCCCGGCACCGGCCCGCGGCACCGGCTCACAGCGCCAACCCTCGGTGCCAACCCGCAACGCCAGTTCTCTGGCATGACGCCGGACTGCGGTCCCTATCCGACCGCGCAGCCTCCGGTGCTCACCGCACTGGTCGCCGCGGCCCCCTGACGCAGGTCGGCCTCGGCCTCCGCGAGAGTGAGGGCGTACCCGGTGGAGGCGTCATCGAGCGACTTCGCGAAAACGATCCCGGTAACGGTGCCGTCAACGGCAAGCAGTGGCCCACCCGAGTTACCCGGCTGCACGTTCGCGTACAACTGGTACACCTGCCGGATAGCCCCGGGCTGGCCGTAAATGTCCTCACCGGCGGCCCGGACGACCGAACGTACCCGGGCCGGCCCTGCGGAGAACGGCCCGTTTCGCGGGAACCCGGCGACGACCGCATCATCCCCCCGAGTGAGGTCCTCCTCGCCGAGTTCAAGGACCGGGGCGGACAATCCGGGGACGGCGAGCACGGCGATATCCCGTTGCGGATCGAAAAGTACGACCTTCGCCGGAAACTCCCGTCCCGCCCCGCCGACCTGCACCGACGGGGTCTTCACCCCGGCCACCACGTGGGCGTTCGTCGCCACCCGCTGGTCGGCGAGGACGAACCCGCTGCCCTCCTGCCCCCGGTTGCAGGCCCGGGCCTCCCCGGTGATCTTGACGATGCTGAGAGCCGCGCGGTCGAGCACCGACTGCGGCATGGCGCCCGGATCGGGAGCGGGAACGGGAAGGATCTGCTCCGGGCCGACCCCGGCGAACACCCGCGGGAACGACGACCCGGCCACCGCGTCCCGGAAGTTCTCCGCGAGCGCCGACAACTGCCCCGGAACCACCCCGTCGACGGCCCCGAGCACCCGGGAAGAAGCCACTGCCCGGGCGATCGTCGGGGACGGGCTCGCCCGCAAGGCCCCGCCGACGAACCAGACCACGAGCGCCACCGACACGAGCCCCGCCACCGCGCCGAACACCTGGTCGACCATCCGCACCGGCCGCCACGTCATGGTCTCGCGGACCCGGCCACCGACCAACGCGCCGACAAGCTGCCCCACCCAGGCGAGCAACATGACCCCGCCGAGCACCAGGAACGACCGTCGCAGCCCCGGAGACAGATTCGTGGTCATCGCCGGAACCAAGGTCATCGCGAACAACGCCCCGCCGAGAAACCCGCCGAGCGACAGCGCCCCCACGACAAGGCCCTGCCGGTATCCGGAAACGGCGTAAGACACCATGACGAGAAGCAAGATGAGATCGATCATCAACGGGTCTCCTGACGCGGGGGTTGCCCGAGCAACGGTACGTCCTCGACCTGTCCGTCATCCCAAGGGAGCTCCCAGCCCGCGAGCCGGAACAAGACGTCGAGCACCCCCGCGGTGAACCCCCAGACGAACAGTCCCCCGGCCCGGAACCCGGGCCCCCGCAACCCGCTGGAATGACGCACCCGGAACCGGTGCACCGGGTCCAGCAGTTCCGCGACCGGCACCCGAACCACCCGGGCCACCTCACCGAGATCCACCGGGGCCACCGGCCCCGGCTCCCGCCACCAGGCCAACACCGGAGTCACCACATAGTCACTGACCGGCACGTACAGCTCCGGGAACGATGCGGTCGCCTCGACACCTGCCGGGTCGAGACCGGTCTCCTCCCCCGCCTCGCGCAAGGCCGCAGCGACCGGACCGGAATCCTCCGGGTCGACCGCACCGCCGGGAAACGCCACCTGCCCGGCATGCGCCCGTAGCCCGGCCGCCCGTTCCGTGAGCAACACGTCAGGACCCGACCCCGACTCGCCGAACAGCATGAGCACCCCGGCCCGGCGCCGGACACCGGGCGGCGGAGCGAACGACAAGGCCCCAGGGCCAGTCCCGTCCCCAGGGCCGGCCCCGTCCGCGCCGGCCTCCGCAACGGCACGATGCAACGACCCGAACCAGACCGGTACGGACGGCGAACCGATCATCGGTCCCCGCCGCTCATCGCGCGCCCCTGCCGCTCATCCGGCCCCGCCAGCGGGGACCTCCCGGTCCCGGACGAGCCGTTCCGCCGCCTGCGGGTCGGTCTCCCCGACCCCGAAAGCCGGACACAACCGGGCCACCGGGCAGGCCCCACAAGCAGGCCGGCGGGAATGGCAGGTGCGCCGACTGTGCCAGATCATCCGGTGCGAGAGCAGCGTCCAGTCCCGGCGCGGGAAGAGCTCAGCGATCTCCTGCTCGACGACGACCGGGTCCTCCGCCGCGGTCCAGCCGAGCCTCCGGGACAACCGCCCCACATGGGTGTCGACGGTGATCCCCGGAACCCCGAAAGCGTCCCCGAGCACGACGTTGGCCGTTTTCCGGCCGACCCCGGGCAGGGCGACCAGGTCACGCAGCCGGGCCGGCACCTCACCGGCATGGTCGCGGACGAGCTGGTCACCGAGTTTGATCAGGTTGCCGGCCTTGGCCCGGAAGAACCCGGTGGGGCGGATCAGGTCCTCCAGTTCGGCCCGGTCGGCCGCGGCCAACTCGGCGGCGTCCCCGTAGCGGGCGAACAACCTCGGAGTCACCTGGTTGACCCGGACGTCGGTGCACTGCGCGGACAGGATGGTGGCGACGAGCAGCTGGAACGGGTCGACGAAGTCGAGTTCGCAGTGCGCGTCCGGGTACCGGTCGGCGAGGATCCGGTGGATCCGCCGGGCCCGCCGGGTCAGGGCCAGCGGGGTCTCGGCCCGCCGTGGGGCCCCCACCCGGCCCGGGGCTCCTCCCCGTTCAGGCCCGCCGGCACCGCCGGCACCGTCCGCACCCACCCGGACAGCGTACGTGCTGTCCCTTGAGGGCACCGGTCGGGGAACGCCGGGGAAGCCCGGGCCGGGACACCACGACAGGTCCGTCCAGCACCCTCCCGGCGACCGGGTGAGCGAGCTGAGCCGGGAGGGTGGTCGCCTGCGGGCGCCCCTCAAGCAGCCGAGCCCCAAGGACGATCACGGATTCGACAACCCCGCTGTGACCTGCACGGACAAGGTCACCACCAGGGATCAGGTCACCACGGGGTCGGTTTCGGGGAGGGAGGTCGGCGGTGACGGTGACGCCCCGGACCAGGACGCCCTCCGAGGAGTTGCTCGACCGGCAACACGAGCTACTCGCCCAGTTGCGCGGTGTCGACCACTGGCGCCGCCTCGTCCTCGCCCGCCTCGACCTGGCCGTCGCGGCCGTCACCGATATCGACGAACTGTCCGGCACCGGGGACCCCACCCATGTTCCCCCGTTCGGGCTCCGGGACCTCGTCGGTATCCCCCCGATGGAACGCGCCCAGGGCGACGTCGGCGCCCTCGCGGCGCTCCGGGAAGCGCTCGCCGACCTCGACCGCCACCGGCTGCGACTACGCCGGGAGGTCACCCAGGCCAGCCGTGAACTGGCCCGGCAACTCGGTCTCGACGATCTCGGCGAGCACGACGATCTCGGCGAGCACGACGACCTCGATGACCTCGATGACCTCGATGACCTCGGCGAACTCGACGACAACAACAACCTCGGCGACAACAACGGCCTCAACGGACTCGCCGGCCCCGGCCACCCCGGTATGATGTGCCGCAGGTCACATTCGGGATCGGTGCGGGATGTAGTGGCGCCACCGCAGGCAGCCCCGGGGACGTCCGCACCGCCGCTGCCGTCGGGGACCGACCCCGGAGGCGCCGCCTGACCCGGCGGTCGGTTCCCGGTCACTACCGGGGATCCCGGGCCGGGGTACGCCAGGACCTGACCTTGCGGCAAACTCTCTCTTGCGAGAGTGCCGCGGTGGGCGGCACGATGCGAGGGAGGACCCCGTGGACGACGAGGTGGTGCGGCAGGCGCCACTGTTCGCCGCGCTGGACGATGAGGCCGCTGAGGCCCTGCTCAACTCGATGGTCCGGGTCCAGTTGACCCGGACCGAGGTGCTCTTCCACGAAGGCGACCCCGGCGATCGGCTCTATGTGATCACCGAGGGGAAAGTGAAACTCGGGCGGACCTCCGGCGATGGCAGGGAGAACCTGCTGGCGATCCTGGGCCCCGGGGAGATGTTCGGGGAGCTGTCCCTGTTCGACCCAGGTCCCCGGAACGCCACCGCGACCGCCGTGTCCGACGCCGTCGTCGTCGGACTCGGCAGCGATGACCTCGGCACCTGGCTGGCCGGCCGCCCCGACGTGGCCCGCCAGCTGCTCCGGGCCCTGGCCCGCCGGTTGCGCCGGACCAACGAGGCCCTCGCCGACCTGGTGTTCTCCGATGTCCCGGGGCGGGTCGCGAAGGCCCTGCTCGACCTGTCGGAACGGTTCGGCCGGCCGACCGAGGACGGACTCCGGGTGGCCCACGACCTCACCCAGGAGGAACTCGCCCAGCTGGTCGGGGCCTCCCGCGAGACGGTGAACAAGGCGCTCGCCGACTTCGCCTCCCGGAACTGGCTGCGGCTGGAGGCCCGGGCGGTCGTCCTCCCCGACATCGACCGGCTGCGCAAGCGGGCCCGCTGAGCCCGCCGGGTCCGACGCTCCTGCGGTGACTGACCGGCTCACCGGGACGCGCCGCCACGCGGCGCCAGCCACACGGCAGCGGCGCCAGCCACACGACGTCAGCCGTGCGACGTCAGCCGTGCGACGTCAGCCCCGAGGCGGGTGGTCCTCCTCGGGGGCCATCTCGAGGTAGTCGAGTTGGGCCCGCACACTCAATTCGGCGGCCGGCCACAGGGCCGGCGCACCATCGGCGTACACCCGTTCCACGACGGCCCGGGCCGTCGTCGCGCCCGCGGCACGGGCCGCCCGCACCTGTTCCAGACGGTCCCTGCGGTGCGCCAGATGGTCGGCGAGCACCCGACCCGGGTCGGTGAGCACCGGACCGTGCCCGGGGAGCACGAGCCCGACCTGACTGTCCCGGACCACCCCGGCGAGCCGGTGCAGTGTCCGGAGATAGTCGATGAGGCTCCCGTCCGGATAGGCCACCAGGCTGGTGCCCCGCCCGAGCACGGTGTCGCCGGTGATGAGGGCCCGGAGCGCGGGGAGCACGAAGCACACCGAGTCGCTGCTGTGCCCGGGGGTGGTGAGCACCCGGAGCGTGAACCCGTCGACGGTGACCTCATCCCCCTCGGTGAGGCCCTGCGCCCCGAGCCGGTGTGCGGGGTTGCGGGCACGTACCGGAGCGGCAGCGAGACGGGCGTCGCGGCGGGCACCGGCCGCGTGAGCGGGATGTCCGTGGGTGAGCAGGACGACGGCGACCCCGGCGCCGCGCCGGTACACC
>JARRQM010000116.1:2002-7522 GCA_037381765.1 Kineosporiaceae bacterium | reverse complement strand
CCCCGACCCCGGCACCTGCCCGCGGTCCGGCGACCGGGACCGCCCCGGTCCCGGTGCCCCCGTCCCGGGCCCCCGACACCGGCCGCACCGGCACTGCACCGAAACCCCGACGGGTACTCGTTGACCTGCACGTTTCGATGTCGGCAGGAGGGCTCGGTGCCGGTCCCGGCGGATCCGCCGGACCGGCCGGAACCGGACCGGCGGAGGCGGCGCCCACGCAGGCCGGGACAGCCCCCGGCCCCCGGCCGCCGGCCCGACCCGCGCCCGCCGGCGCCACCCCGGACCCGGGACGGTGCACGCCGATCGGCGCGGGTGGTCGCGCGGAAGGCCGGGGGAACGGCAGGATGCAGCACGTGAATGTCGGCTTGGTACGCGGGCTCGTCACCACCGCGCGGGTGCTGTCCCGTCCCACGCACACGACGGAGTACCCCGACGTCGCGCCGCCGCTCCCGCCCCGGACCCGGGGAGTGATCGCGCTCGTCCAGGAGAACTGCACGGCCTGCATGCTGTGCTCCCGGGAATGCCCCGACTGGTGCATCTACATCGACTCGCACAAGGAGACCGTCCCCGCGGCCACGCCGGGCGGGCGGGAACGCCAGCGCAACGTCCTGGACCGGTTCGCCATCGACTTCTCGCTGTGCATGTACTGCGGGATCTGCATCGAGGCCTGCCCGTTCGACGCCCTGCACTGGTCGCCGGAGTTCGAGTACGCCGAAACCGATGTCCGCAACCTGCTGCACGAGAAGGAACGGCTGTCGCAGTGGGGGGCAACCGTGCCGCCCCCGCCGGAACCCGACCCCGGGGCACCGGAATCCAAGGAGGTCGGCGCCGCCCGCAAGGCCGCCGACCGGGCCCGCCAGGCCGCGGAGAAGGCCCGGCAGGCCGCCGTCGCGGCGAAACCTGCGGCGGAGACGGAGCAGCCCCCGGCGAAACAGCCCCCGCCGGAGCCCGCAGCGGAGCAGCCCCCGCCGAAGCCCGCGGCGGAGCAGCCCCCGGCGAAGCCCGGGACGGAGCCCGCGGCGGCCGGGCCCGGGACGGAACAGCCCCCGGCGGCCGGGCCCGGGACGGTCGAGGACGGTGACGCGTGAGCGGCGTCGAACTCGTCTTCACCGGTTTCGCCCTGCTCACCTGGGGGGCCGCGGTCCTCGCGGTGACCAGTCGGCAGGTCGTGCACGCCGCGCTGTGGCTCGTCCTCGCGCTCGGCGGCCTGGCCGGGGTGTACCTGGCCCTCGGCGCCCAGGTCGTCGCCCTCGTCCAGATCCTCGTCTACGTCGGCGCGATCGTCGTCCTGGTGCTGTTCGCCCTGATGCTGACCCAGGCCCCGATCGGCGTACACCGCGACCTCGACGCCCCGCTCGGCCGCCGGCTCGCCGCTCTCGGCGTGGGACTGTCCGTGGCCCTGCTGATCGGCGGCACCCTCGCCGTCGCGGTCGGCGACCGGCAGGTGCGCCCCGACCTTGCCGCCGGCGCCCCCACCCCGCTCGGTACGGCGATCTTCGCGCACTGGCTGTTGCCCTTCGAACTGCTCTCGCTGCTGCTGCTGGCCGCCCTGGTGGCGGCGCTCGCGGTATCCCGCGGGCGGGCCAGCGACGGCACCGACGGCACCGACGGGAGTGAGGTCCGGTGATCCACCTGCTCGGCCCGGTACTCCTCGCCGCGGCACTCGCCGGAACCGGGATGTACGGCCTGCTCGCCCGGCGCAACGCGGTTCTCGTGCTGATCGGCGCCGAACTGGTGCTCAATGCCGCCAACGTGCTCCTGGTCACCGGCGGCCTGCTGCCCGCCGGGGGGCTGTCCGCCCCGGACGCCGCCGGCGGCACCGCCGCCGTGGCCGACCCGCTGCTGCCCGGGCAGGTCATGGCCATCTTCGTGGTGACCATCGCCGCCGCCGAGATCGGTCTCGCCCTCGCCCTCGTCCTCCTGCTGTTCCGCCGCCGGGCCACCTCCGACCTCGGCGAGGTGCGGGAACTCGGCGAGACGGCACCGACCCACGACGACCCGCCCGGTGCGGGGGTCTGGCCGGACACCGGGGCGGCCGCCGAGACGGACCGGCCCACCGGCCCGAAGGAGGAGGTCAGGTCATGACCGGGAGCGCCGCACCCGAGGGGGCGGCCCGGTGAACGGGACCGCCGCGCTGCTCACCGTCGTCCTCCCGGCCGCCACCGCGGTGATCGGGCTGCCGCTCGGCGGACGGTCCCGGACCTGGGCCCAGGAATGGGCGGTCCTCGGCATGTTCGCCACCATGGTGGCCGCCGTCACCGAGGCCGCCGGGGTACTCACCGGACACACCGTGCAGAGCATCTCGCTACTCGGCCGGGTCGACACCGGCGGCGCCGTGCTGCACCTGGACCTGCGCTCGGACGAGCTGTCCGGGTTCGTCGCCGTGGCTGTCGGCGTCGTCGCCTTCGGCGTCCAGCTGTACTCCACCGCCTACCTGCACGGGGACGGCAGCCCCGAGGCGCCCATCCGCTACCCCGCGTTCGCGGCGACGGTGTCCTTGTTCACCGCGGCGATGATGCTCGTCGTGCACGCCGACGACGTGATCCTCCTGGTCATCGGCTGGGAGATCATGGGGATCAGCTCCTACCTGCTGATCGGCCACCACTCGGAACGGGACAGTGCCCGGGCCGCCGCGGTCAAGGCGTTCCTGGTCACCCGGGTCGGTGACCTCGGCGTCATGGTCGCCGTCGTCATCCTCATCGCCAGCGCCGGAACGACGTCGATCCACGAACTCATCGACCGCGCCGGAACCCTGCCGGCCGGGACGCTCACCGCGGCCACCGTGCTCCTGCTCGCCGGGGTCGCCGGGAAATCCGCGCAGTTCCCGCTGCACACCTGGCTGCCCGATGCGATGGAGGGTCCGACCCCGGTCTCCGCCCTCATCCACGCCGCGACGATGGTCGCCGCCGGGGTATACCTGGTGGCCCGGCTACTCCCGGTGTTCCTCGCCGCGGACGGCGCGCTCACCGTGGCCGCGGTGATGGCCTCGATCACCATGCTCGGCGCGGCGGTCGCGGCCCTCGCCCAGGACGACCTGAAACGGGTCCTGGCCTGGTCGACGGTCAGCCAGGTCGCCTACATGCTGGCCGGGGTCGCCGTGGCCCGCGACGCGCACGGCGCCGGCCCCGGAGTGTTCCACCTGCTCTCCCACGCGGCGTTCAAAGGTCTGCTGTTCCTCGCCGCCGGTTGCGTCATCCACCTCGTCGGGTCCAACGAGATGAGCCGGATGGGCGGCCTCATCCGCACCCACCCGGCGCTCGCCGGGCTGCTCGCCGTCGGCCTCGGCGCCCTCGCCGGGGTGCCGCCGTTGAGCGGATTCTGGTCGAAGGAGGCGGTGCTCTCCGCGGCCGAGCACGCGATTACCGAGGGGGCCGGCTGGCCGGCCTGGACGGTCCTGCTCAGCGGGATGCTCACGGTGCTCGTCACCGGTCTGTACGCGGGCCGCACCCTCGCCCTGGTCATCCTGGGCGAGCCGCCCGAAGGGCAGGCCGGGCACCACCTGCCGCGGGCGATGACCGGGGTGCTGTGGCTACTCGCGGTACCGACGGTCGCCCTCGGCCTGATCCTCCTCCACCCGCCGGAGCTGCTCGACGTGCACATCTCCCCGGTCACCGCGGTCACCGGGATCGCGCTGTCCTTCGCCGGGCTCGGCGCGGCACTGTTCGCCGGACGGCTCGGCGAGACCGACCCCGTCGACCGGATCCCGGACGGTGTGCGGGCGTTCCTCCGGGACGGCTACCGCCTCGACGGCGTCCAGGACGTCCTCATCGTCCGGCCGGTCACCGCACTGGCCCGGGTCGTCGCCGGCGGGGACCGGGACGTCGTCGACGCCTACGTCCGCGGCAGCGTGCTGACCACCGGCTGGGGCGGGGGGCTGTTGCGCCGGACCCAGACGGGTCTCGCAACCGGGTACGTGACGTGGCTGGCGGTCGGCGCCGTCGCGGTGGGTCTCGCGGGAGTGGTGCTGTCGTGAACCTCGACGGACTGGACAGTGCCGTGCACGGCTGGCTGCTACCGACCCTGGTGCTCCTCCCGCTGGTAGGGGCACTCGTCCTGCTGCTCGTCCGGCGGATCGGGGAGACCGCCGCGGCCTGGGCCGGCACCGTGGTGGCCGCATCGACCGCCGGACTCGCGGTGCTCGCCGCGCTCGCCGCGGCCCCGTTCACCGCTGCCGGCCCCGGGATCGACGTCGACGCGGTGTGGATCCGTTCCCTCGGGGTGCACGCGCACCTCGGCCTGGACGGGGTGTCCACCCCGCTGGTCCTGCTCACCGCCCTGCTCGGGCTGCTCGTCACCGGGCACCTGATCCGGGTACGCCCGCCCGGCGGCCGGGTGAACGGGCTCGTCGCCGCCTACCTCGCGGTCGAGGGTGGGGCGCTGGCCACCTTCACCGCCCTCGACCTCGTGCTCTTCTACGTCGCGTTCGAGATCGTCCTCGTGCCGATGTGGTTCGCCATCGCCTTCTGGGGGGATGCGACCCAGAAGCCGCGCCGGATCGGGCAGTCCGCCCCACTGCCCGGCGGCGAGGCAGCCCGCCGCGACGCGGCCACCCGCTTCCTGCTGTTCACCGCGATCGGTTCTGCGGTGATGCTGCTCGGCCTGCTGCTGATCGGATTGCGGGCCGGAACGACCGACCTCGTCCTGCTCGCCGAACGGCACGGTGCGGGGATGTCGACGACGGTGCAGACGATCGCCGCCGCCCTGGTCGTCCTCGGGCTCGCGGTCAAGGCCCCGATGTTCCCCCTGCACACCTGGCTGCCGCCGGCCCACAGCATCGCCCCCACCGGCGGGTCCGTCCTGCTCGCCGGGGTGCTGCTGAAGATGGGCACCTACGGTCTGATCCGGGTGGCCGTCCCCGTCGTCCCGGACGGGGTGCGGGAACTCGCCCCGCTGCTCGGCGGTCTCGGGGTCGCCGGGATCTTCTGGGGCGGGCTGGCCTGCCTCGCCGAACGCGACCTGAAACGCCTCATCGCGTTCTCCTCCGTCGCGCACATGGGGTTCATCCTGCTCGGCGTCGCCTCGATGACCCCGGAGGGCCTGCAGGGCGCCCTGTTCGCGAACATCGCCCACGGGCTGATCACCGGCCTGCTCTTCCTCGTCGTCGGCGGGCTCAAGGACCGGCACCACACCGGTGACCTGGCCGCCCTCGGCAGCGGGCTGCGCGACCGGTTGCCGCGGCTGGGCTGGCTGCTGGCCTTCGGCGCGATCGCCGGGCTCGGCCTGCCCGGGCTCGCCGGGTTCTGGGGGGAGCTGCTCGCCGTCCTCGGGGCCTGGCGCGGCACCGACGCCCTCGGGGACTGGGCGCGCCCGTTCGCGGTCCTCGCCGTGATCGGCACCGTCATCGCCGCCGCCTACCTGCTCCGGGTGCTCCGGCTGGTCTGGCACGGCCCCCGGGACGCCCGGTGGGCCGAAGGCGAGCATGCGGTGACCGCGGATGCGAACGTGACCGAACTCACCGTGGCCGCCCCCCTCGTCCTCGCGACGGTGGCGCTCGGGCTGCTGCCGTGGGTGCTCCTCGAC
>JARRQM010000116.1:0-1953 GCA_037381765.1 Kineosporiaceae bacterium | reverse complement strand
GCAACGGGTGGACTGGGTCGCCCTCGCGCCGGTGCTCGCACCGGCCGTCGCGATCGTGGTGATCTTGCTCATCGACGCGTTCGGGCCGCGCCGGGCCGGACTGCGCCGGGTACATGACGCGGTCGCCCTCCTCGGGCTGGCCGGTGCCGGTGCCGCGGTCACCCGGCTCGCCGTCGCCGGGACGGTCCGGCAGACCCTGTGCGTTCCCGGAACCGGCGCCGAACCGGGGGCCTGCACCTACACCGCGTCCCCGCTCACCCTCACCCTCCAGGTGCTCGTGCTCGTCGGCGCGGTCATCGCGGTGTTGCTGAGCTTGGACGGTGCGGCCGCCGCCGACCGGACCCCGCACCACCTGCTCCTGCTCACCGCCGTGGTCGGGGCGCTCGCCCTGGCCGGGGCCCGCGACCTGGCCACCCTCGTCATCGCCCTGGAAACGGCGTCGCTGCCGGCGATCGGGCTCGTCGCGTTGCGCCGGGACACCCCGGGTGCCCAGGCCGGGGTGACCCTGCTGCTCACCGCGGTCGGCTCGCTCGGGCTGCTGCTGCTCGGGGTCGGGATGTTGCTGCTCGCCACCGGGTCGCTGCACCTGAGCCGGGTCGCCGCGGTACTCGGTGACCCCGACCTCGACGCGGGGGCCCGGACGGTCGCCGTACTCGGGGTGCTGCTCGCCGCCGCCGGGATGGCGTTCAAGCTCTCCGCGGTGCCGTTCCACCTGTGGACCCCGGACACCTACGCGGGTGCCCCGATGCCCGTCGCCGCCTTCCTCGCGGCCGTGTCGAAGACGGCGGGGCTGGCCGCCCTCGTCGTCCTCCTGCTGGTCGGCGCGCCCGGCTTGGCCGACATGTGGGCCCCGGTCATCGCCGTCGTCGCCGGGCTGACGATCACCGTCGGCAACCTGGTCGCGTTGCGGCAGACCGTGGCGATCCGGCTACTCGCCTGGTCGACGGTGGCCCAGGCCGGTTGGGTGATCCTGCCGCTGGCCGGGGCCTGGAGGGCAGACGCCGAGGGCGTGCGGGCCGCCGCCTCCGCCTCCGTCGGCTACCTCGCCGCCTACCTCGTCGCCACCCTCGCCGCGTTCAGCGTGGTCGTCGTACTCGCCCGCCGGCACCCCACCGGGGAGGAACACTCCCTGCAGGCCTACCGGGGGCTGGCCCGGACCAAGCCGGTCGCCGCCGCGGTTCTCGGGCTCGCCCTGCTCGCCCTCGCCGGGCTGCCGCCGGGGGTCGTCGGGCTGGTCGCGAAGGTCGTCGCGCTGCGCCCGGTGGTCGACGCCGGGATCTGGCCGCTCGCCCTGGTCGCCGCGGTGAACGTGGCCCTCGGTATCGCCTACTACCTGCGCTGGGCGGCGCTCCTGGTGGCCGCCCCGGAGGGGGCCACCCCCCGTTGGCGGGTCAGCGCCGCCGAGGGGCTCGCGCTGGGCTCGTCGGCCGTCGCCGTGGTCGTCCTCTCGGTCGCCCCGCAGCTGTTCGCCGGACTGCTTCCCGGTCTGCTCCGCTGATCCGGCCGGTCCGGCCGGTCCGGCCTGTCCCGGTGGGTCCGGCCTACCCCGGTGAGTCCGGCCTACCCCGGTAGGCCCGATCCGGCCCGGTGGGCCCGGCCGGTCCGGCCTCGCCCGGTTACCCAACGTTACTTTTCGTGTTGCCGCCCGGTTCCGGCGTGGGATCTCCTTGCCGGCTCACCGCCGGGGGAGGGAACGGTGCGCTCCCGGGACGCGTTGACCGGGATGCCACCTCTAGGGTGGCGGTGGTTCGGCATCGTCCGGCACAGAGAGGAGTCGCAGGTCAGCCATGAGGCACCAGCATTTCAACGGGCTGAAGACCACGCTGGTGTTCGGCGCGATCTGGGCGCTGTTGCTGGGGGTCGGCAGTCTTGTCGGCGGCGGGAAGTTCCTCTGGGCGTTCGCCCTGATCGGGGTGGGCACGACCGCGTACGGGTACTGGTACAGATACATGC
>JARRQM010000115.1:2047-10019 GCA_037381765.1 Kineosporiaceae bacterium | reverse complement strand
CCTTTTCTCGCCCCGCTCCCGGAAGTGGAAGGGATACCCGCACCTGTCACCCCAGGTATGTCCGGCGCTCCGGGCGCTCCCGGCACTCCTGGTGTCCCCGGTGTCCCCGGCATGCCCGACACCCCCGGAGCCGCTGGCGTCCCTGCTGCCGCGGGTATGCCCGGTGCCGCCGGCGCCCCCGAGGGGCAACCCGGTGCGATGCGCCAGGACGGTCATAGCGAGGTCATCGACCTGCGTCGATCCCAGTCCCGTCGCCGCCGCGGCTCGGCCTCGCACCGGCACGGAGCCTAGGGCGCGTTCCGGAATTCCGCTTCGGGGCTGCGCGGCGCCCGGACGGCGCCCAGCGGCATTTTCGTCGCCCCGCACGGTTCCGCTGGTCAGGGCTGCTGCGGTCGTGCCGGGCTCTCGCCCGGGTACCTGCTCGCACCCGGCGGAGTCCCGGAACACACCCTAAGCGCAGCTCAAAGCCGCGCAAAGAAACCGGTGATCACCCGCCGGGGGTTGTGGGCTGCGGTACGAGAGGTGAAGAGTCGTGCCGACCGGGGTTCGATCACTACAGGGTGCATCGTGCCCGAGACGATGACCGGCTCATCGGTCACGATCCCGGAGGGATCTGGTGTCCAGGTACGGGGGAACCGATTTGCTCGCAACGCCCCGGCACGGCTCGCATCGCGCCGGCCGCAAGCTCTTCCGCTTCGTCATCGTCCCGGTTCTCGTGCTCCTCACCGCCGGGACCGCCGTGGGGGCCGTCGTCGCCACCGGGAAGTTGCAGGCGGTCATGTGGGCTTCCGGACCGGACGCGGTCGGGGTCTCCCTCCCGTCCGAGGAACCGACGGTCACCATTCCGCCGGCCGCGCAGACCCCGACGGACCCGCCGAGTACGACCGGAACAGCCACGCCGACCACGCCGTCAGCGAGTCCGTCCGCATCGGCGAGTTCGGCGCCACGGAGCACCTCGTCATCGGCTCGGACGAGTTCCCGGAAATCGGCCGCTCCGGCCGCTCCGGCAGCCCCGAGTACCGGCGACGCGATCGTCCAAGCCGTACTCGACCAGCTCAACCAGGCCCGGGCGGAGCAGGGAGTGTCGGCGTTGAGCCTGAGTACGGGGTTGTCCCGCGCGGCGAGCAAGCACAGCCAGCTCATGGCCGGAGGGTGCGGAATGTCGCACCAGTGTCCGGGGGAGGCCGGGCTCGGCACCCGGATCAGTGCTGAAGGGGTGAGCTGGCACAGCGTCGGGGAGAACGTCGGCTACGGCGGCCCCGTCTCGTCGAGCCAGTCCTCCATCATCTCCATGGCCAAACGGCTGACCTCATCCATGCTCGCCGAGACCCCGCCCAATGACGGGCACCGGCGGAACATCCTCAACTCGGGGTTCCACCGGGTCGGGATCAGCGTGTACCGGGACAGCTCGGGCACGGTGTGGATGACCCAGGACTTCGCGGGCTGACGGACCCCGCGGACTGAAGGACCCGCGGGCTGACGGACTTCGCGGGCTGAAGGACCCCGCGGACTGAACCGGCCGCAGCGAATGCGGTCGGGCGGGCCTGACCGGCCCGAGCCGGGAACCCCGGGACCCGCCGGCCAGGTCGGCTCCTCAGGCACGTCGGGCGTGGGTGGGGAGCCGGGGCGGCCGGCGGGGGTCTGTGGTGCCGGGGTCACGACGGGTGGGTCCGTGTCCGAGTCGGACCCACCCGTGGGTCGTGTCGCTCAGCGGCAGGTGCAGCGGCGGTCGGCGGGCACGCTCGCCATGATCTGGGCCACGTGCATCCCGCAGCCGCTCCAGGTGATCTTGCCGCACTTACCGCAACGGGCCGGGCTGCACATCTTCAGGTCTCCTTGTCGGTAGATTTCTGCGAGGCAGGTCCTGCCTGGCGCCCCCAGAATACATACCCCGGGGGGTATTGACCCCAGGGATGCCGCAGGTTCTGCCCCATCGTGGGAACCGGATCGTCAGGAATCGGTCATCTCTCCCCGGCCGGGGCCGCCATGGGGCGGTCGGGGTGACCAGTCTCACCTCCGGACGCGGTGATCGCAGGGCCGGGCAGTGCGCTCACCGCATCTCTCGGGCCTCCATCCGATCTCCATACCGGACCCGGCCAATCTCCAGATCGGCATCCGAGGGTGATCACCGTCGGGCCGACCGGGTGTCGGCCCGAGGAGGTGACTCGTGATGGTGGGTTGGTACGAAACGGCGGCATGGCGCGGAAGCGGAATCGGCAGCAGCTCCGCCACGTGGTGGGGGTTGGGGATGTTCTGGCTGCTCGTCGTCGCTCTGCTCGCGTGGGTGCTCTGGATGGTGTTCAAGGTGGCCCCGACCGTGCGGGTGCAGACCGCCGCAGCGGTCCGGTCGGGTGGTACTCCGGAGGAGGCGCTCGACCGGCGTTTCGCCGATGGGGAGATCGACGCGGACACCTACCGTGAGGTTCCGGCCCCGGCATCTGGCTGCCGGGACCTGGGGGACGGCCGGAACCCGCCTGGCTCCCCGGACCCGCACGGCACCGGCGTCCCCCGCGTGACGGCCGCGTGATCACCGTGCGGGGCGGTGTCGACCCGGGTGGGAACGGTGCGACCCGGTGCTCACCAGGTGGGTGCGGCGCGGCCCCGGGTCCTGTCCGTGCGGCACCGTACCGGGTGGTGCCCACCCGGGGGTTCCACCCCGCCGGCGCCACTGCGGCGCCGGCGGCGCCAGATCAGTGGCCGGCTTCGCGGAACTGGGTGACGACGGCGGTGGGGATGCGACCCCGGGCGGAGACCTCGACCCGGTTCGCCGCGGCCCAGGCCCGGACGGCGGTCGGATCCACCGGTGTCTCCGTCACCGTCAGCGCCGGGGCGCCGGTCCCGGTGCCTCTCGTGCGGCGCCCGCCCACCCGGCGGCCCGCGGCGACGTAGCCGCTGAGCAGCTCCCGCAGTTGCGTCGCGTGATCGGTGCTGAGATCGATCTGGTAGCTCGTGCCGTCGAGGCCGAACATCACGGTCTCGCTGGCCTCGCTGCCGTCGATGTCGTCCTGGAGCATCTTGAGGACCTTTTGCGCCACCGGGTTCCTTCCTCGTCCGTCTCTCGTCCCTTACCCGGACGAGTGCCATCGCACTGTAGCCGTCCGGTGCCGGACAGGGCGCGGTCAGGTCCCCTCTTCGGGGACTTCGCGGCGCAATTCGTCCAGCCACACCCGGGCGGTGGCGTCGGACGGGGCCCGCCAGTCCCCGCGCGGCGACAGCGACCCGCCGGCGACGACCTTCGGCCCGTTCGGCAGGGCCGACCGCTTGAACTGACTGGATCCGAAGAACCGGTGCAGGAAGACCTCCAGCCAATGCCGGATCTGCGGGAGCGGGTAGGCGACCCGGCGTTCGGCGGGGAAGCCGGGCGGCCAGTCCCCACGGGTGGCATCGGCCCAGGCGTGTTCGGCGAGGAAGGCGATCTTCGACGGCCGGAACCCGTACCGCAGCACGTGGAACAGGGTGAAGTCTTGGAGCGCGTAGGGTCCGACGGCAGCTTCCGTGCTCTGCGGGGTCTGCCCGTCGGCGACCGGGACGAGTTCCGGGGTGATCTCGGTGTCGAGGATCGCCTCCAACGGGCCGACCGCTTCGGCGCCGAAGACCCCGCTGTCCCGCACCCACCGGATGAGGTGCTGGATGAGCGTTTTCGGCACCCCGGCGTTGACGTTGTAGTGCGCCATCTGGTCGCCCACCCCGTAGGTGCACCAGCCGAGCGCGAGTTCGGACAGGTCACCGGTGCCGACAACGATCCCGCCGCGGTGGTTGGCGATCCGGAACAGGTAGTCGGTGCGCAGCCCGGCCTGAACGTTCTCGAAGGTGATGTCGTAGGTGGCCGTCCCGTGGGCGAACGGGTGGTCGAGGTCGGCGAGCATCTGCCGGGCGGCCGGGGTGATATCGAGTTCGTGGTGGCTGACCCCGAGCGCCTTCATCAGGGCGAGCGCGTTGTTGCGGGTGTGGTCGCTGGTCGCGAAGCCGGGCAGGGTGTAGCCGAGGATGTCCTCGCGGGGGCGGCCGGCCCGGTCCATCGCCCGCGCGGCGACCAGTAGCGCCTGGGTCGAGTCCAACCCTCCGGATACGCCGATGACGATCTTGGGTGCGCCGATCGCCCGCAGTCGCTGTTCCAGCCCGGAGACCTGGATGCTGTACGCCTCGTAGCAGTCCTGGGCGAGCCGGTCGGGGTCAGCCGGGACGAACGGGAACCGTTCGACGCGGCGGCGCAGCCCGAGGTCACTTTGCGGCGGGTCGAGGGTGAACGGGATGCGGCGGACGGTGTCGAGGCGGGCCGCGTGGTGGCGGCGGTTGTCGTCGAAGGTGCCGGTCCGGCGGCGTTCGGCGGCGAGCAGGTCGAGGTCGATGTCGGCGACGCTGTGCCGCGGCCCGTCCGGGAAGCGTTCGGTCCGGGCGAGCAGTACCCCGTTCTCGTAGATCATTGTCTGCCCGTCCCAGGACAGGTCCGTCGTCGATTCGCCTTCCCCGGCGGCGGCGTACAGGTACGCGGCGAGGTTGCGGGCGGATGCGGACCGGGCGAGCAACTGCCGGTCCTCGGCCCGGCCCACGGTGATCGGGCTGCCGGACAGGTTGGCCAGCACCGTCGCCCCGGCGAGGGCGGCCTCGCTGCTCGGTGGGATCGGCACCCACAGGTCCTCGCACACTTCGACGTGCAGGACGAGACCGGGCAGGTCGGTCGCCGCGAACAGGAGGTCCGGGCCGAAGGGGGCGTCCTGTCCGGCGACGGTGATCCGTCCGGTGGCCGCGTCTCCGGCGGCGATCTGGCGTTTCTCGTAGAACTCCCGGTAGGTCGGCAGGTAGGACTTCGGGGCGACCCCGAGTACCCGGCCCCGGTGGATGACGACCCCGGTGTTGTAGACCCGGCCCGCTTGCCGCAGTGGTGCCCCGACGATGAGGACGGGGGTGAGCTCGGTGCTCGCGTCGACGATCCGGGTCAGGGCTTGTTCGACGGCGTCCAGCAGGGGGTCGTGGAGGAGCAGGTCCTCCACGGAGTAGCCGGACAGCGTGAGTTCGGGGAACACCGCGACCGAGGTGCCCTCCTCATCGCAGGCCCGGGCGGTGACCAGGACCGCATCGGCATTGGCCTGTGGGTCGGCGATGCTCGTGTGCAGCGTGCAGGCGGCGACCCGGGCGAAGCCGTGCCGGTACAGCGAGGTGAAACCCATGGGGGCAGTCTGCCTGTTGGGGCGGTCGGCCCCGCTCCGGACCCGCCCCTCCGGTTCAGCCGCGGGAGCGGAACCGGTACGCCGGTTCCCGGCCCGTCGCCGTCCGGGCACGTGCTCGCTCGCGCGGGGGCGACGGACAGGTTCCTGTCGTGCCGACGATTCCTGCGGTTGACGACGAGGGCCGATGAGGGGCTCAGGTGACGTGCGTGATCACGGTTCGGCCCCGATCCCTATCCGGCGGGCGACTTCGGATCCCCCGACCTGGGCCAGCAGGTCCGGGTCGCCGATGACGACGAGCAGGTCCCGGGCCCGGCTCATCCCGACGTAGAGCATTTCGCGGGCCCGCTGCCGGTCGTGGAATCCGTTGACGGCGAGGACGACCGCGGGCCGTTCCAACCCTTTGAAACCGAGGACGTGTCCGTGGAACAGTCGGGCGTCCTCCCGGAAGGCCCGCCAGTACTCGTCATGTCCCCGGGCGAGATCGGCGTCCTGGGCGGGGTGGCGGTCTCCGGTGGTCAGGATGGCGATGTGCCCGGGTTCCCAGCCCTCCTCGCGTAGACCTGCCGCCACCGTTCCGGCGGCCGGGACCGAACCCGCGCTGGTGGCCGGGACGAAACGGACGGGGGCGCCGTCCCCGCCGCGGTAGCGCATCCGTAGCGGGGCGAGGCTGTCGAAGGCACGGGCGATCTGGCGGGTGTTGCGCAGGTTCTCGCTCAGGGCGATGGGGACGAGGCTGACCGGGGGACGGCCCTGCCGGGCGAACACCCGCTGCCCTTCATCGGCGAAGGTGAACAGGCCCCCGATGTCGCTGTCCCGTAGGGCGGCGAGGACGGCCGGCCACCAGGTGTCCGCGAAGTCCTGTGCCTCGTCGACGACGATGGCGTCGAAGCGTTCCCCGGCGGGTCGGGCCGCGGCGGCTCGGGCCATCTCCTGCGGCAGGAAACGGTCCCAGTACGGGGGGTCGTCGTCGCGGCCTTCGGGGACGGCGAGCCAGCCGGTGCCGAGGCCGTGGAAGGTTCCGACGTAGGCGGGTCGTTCGCTGTCGGGGAAGGTGCTCGTCCGGTGCCGGAGGTAGTCGGCGAGCCCGCGGCTGTAGCAGATCAGGCCGACCCGTTGCCCGGCCGCAGCCAGCCTGCGGGCCTTCTCCACGGCCAGCCAGGTCTTCCCGGTTCCGGCTCCGCCGAGTACTTCGACCCGGTTGAGGTGCTGGATGAGGTCGAGTACGTGTCCCTGCCGGGTGGTGAGCAGGTCGTTGGCGGCTTCGCGTTCCCTGATCTCGGCGACGAGGTCGTGGTGCGGGATCATCCGTCCGGCGAGGCAGCCGATGAGGTCCTCGACTTGTTCCTTGGTCGGGGGGAGGGGCTGGTCCTCGGCCCGGGTGAGGGCGTCGACGACCCGGGCTCCGAGGTCGTCGAGGTCGTCATGTCCGGCGACCATCCAACGGGGGCAGTCCGGGGCGGAGAAGTCCGGGGGGACGACGGTGAACGGGAACGCGACGAGGTGGACGATCCTCGGGTTCCCGTGTCCCCAGCCGGGATGCCGGTTCAGGTAGTCCCGCAGCAGGTACTTGCAGGTCCGGGCCTGACCGATGGGGTCGACCGGGCGCACGATCCCGCGGCCGACCTGCACCCAGCTCCCCGCTTCGAGGGTGATCTGGCCGCCCTTGACTTCGAGGACGGCGATGCCGACCCCGGGGACGGCGGCGACGATGTCGGCCTCCCGGTCGTGCCGACGGTCACTGAACCGCAGCCCGTGGAAGAGCACGCTCTCGTCGGGGAGTTGCTGCTGCAGGGCGCGCCAGACCACCTGTTCGGCGGCGGATTGGAACCGCGGCTCGTCGGGGAACAGCCGCACAGCCCGTATCACCTCCTTCGTCGTCCTGCTGCCGATCTCGGCAACTTACCGGGTGTGCCGCCGGACGGGGACTGTCATCGACGTTTGGTGTTCGTGCAAGTACGTCCCGTGTGTACACGGGAGGGGGTAGGCGGGGGAGGGGTGGCGCGGGACGGGTGGGACGGGTGAGGCGGGTGGTGGGTCGGTCGTTCCGTGGACGGAACTGGTCGGGCGTCCTGGTGATTCCCCGGAGGGGTGGTCCGCTGTGCCGGGGTTGGGGTCGGGACGGGCGTAAGATTCCAGATCGTGGCGCGGGGCTGTCCGCCTCCGCCGGCAGCGGAGGGTCCTGGTGGGCGTGAGCCACGGCGGGGGCGTCCGATGTCTCCGGAAGCGGGCCGCCGGATGCCGACCCGGGCACGGACGTCCTGAGGTCGTGCTGGTGCGCCGCCGACCGCCGCACCCCGACGCCTGACGCGTCGCACGGCATTCCGTTACGTCACGGGCCGGTGTCCATCGGTGCCGTCTCGGCGGCGTGCCCACACTCGGACACGTTCCGTCGTAGGGGGAGCAACGGTCGGTGACCGACCTTGACGTCCCTGAGGTGAGAGGCATCCATGCTGCAGTTCCCGTCGTCGTGGCCGAGCTGGTCGGTGTGGGCGGGGTTCGGGACCCTGCTCGCCGGACTCGATCTCACGATGAGCTATATCGCCACCATGGTGGTGAAGACCCGGGGAACTGACGCGATGGCCGGCTGGTTCGCCGCCGGGACGATCATCGCCCTCATGCTGTTCTGGGCGTTCGCCTCATCCCTGGTGTACGGCGACATGCTGGAGATGAACGTGCTGTGGATCGGGACCCTGCTCGCCCTCGTCCCGGTGGTGAACGCGGCACAGACCGGGGAACTGCCCGGGTTGCGGGTCACCGTCGGCCTGATCGGGATGATCGTTTTCGTCATGGTGATCCAGTGGCCC
>JARRQM010000115.1:0-2026 GCA_037381765.1 Kineosporiaceae bacterium | reverse complement strand
CGCCCTGGCCGATTCGTCCGTTGCCGGCCTCGGGGGCGACCCCGTTCCTTCGGGGCGACCCGCCGGCTGATCAGACCTCGCCGAGAACCTCGAGCCAGTCCATCAGGGCCTCCATGAGCTGGGGGGCGGCACCGCCGTAACTGTCCGGGGAACGGGACAGGCTCAGGGCCCGTTCCCGGTCACGCGGGACGGCTTCGAGCACCTCGGCGGCGGCCCGGTGGAAGGCCGCATGCAGGTCGGCGATCTGCCCGGCACGTGCCGCATCGATCTTCGCCCCCTCGCCGGCCTCCAGCCAGCGCCCGAAGTCGCAGGTGTTGGGCCGGGCCGTGGTCGCGAGGTCGAGTCCGGAGGGCAGCGAACCCTTGGTGATGGCCTGGTGGATGCGCTCTTTCCAGGCGGCGTGCGCGGCGAGGGCGGAGCGCAGCGGGTGGTCCTGCAAGGAACCGGACAGCCGTTCGCGGTCCTGGCGCTGGGTGTTTGCGCTCTTCCGGAGCCGGGCCAGCCACAGCTGGGCCCGGCCGACCGCGTGCTGCGCCGACTCCGAGGCCTCCGACGACGCGGTCGCCCACCGTTCCAGTTCGCTCGTCGATGTGGCCACGGTCGTGGCGGACCGGGTGATCTCGCTGATCACGGCGCTCTGCTGTTCGACGGCGGCGGCGATGGTCTGCTGCAGCGCGAGGACCTTCTGCAGCACCTCGTCGATCTCGTTGACGGCGGTGTGCACCTGCTCGCTGTCCTGGACGAGTTCGGACAGCTGCTCGGCGATCTGTGTCGTCGCCGTCGTGGTCTGTCCGGCGAGGTTCTTCACCTCTTCGGCGACGACGGCGAAGCCGCGTCCCGCGGTGCCCGCCCGGGCTGCCTCGATGGTCGCGTTGAGGGCGAGCAGCCGGGTCTGGTCGGAGATCCCGGCGACGGTTTTCACCACACCGTCGATCTTCGCCGTCGAGGCCGACAGCCGGGTGGTCGAGTCGACCACCTTCTGCACGACCCCACCCGCTTCTTCGGTGACCTGGGTCGCCGAGGATGCCGAGGTGGAGACCTCACGCATGGCCGAGGACATCTCTTCGGCGGCGGTGGCCACGGAGGTGGCCTCTTCGGCCACCTTCTGGGTCGCGGCGCTGGTGTGCGTCGATGCCGTGGACGTCTCATCGGCGGAGCCGGAGATCTCGGAGATGGCGTCGGCGAGATCGTCGGCGGCGAAGGAGATCATGTCTCCCCGGCCGAGGAGTCGCCGGACAAAAGCCTCGTCGACGGAGTCCAGCACGGACTGCGGCGCATGGGGGAGGGTGGCAGCGGGCCGTGGCTCCGTTCGGAACATGCAGATGTTGTCGGATACCCCCGGAACGGACTTGAGCCGGTGCTACGGCCCGCCCAGACTCGTCCGGGCCCCTCTCCCCAGCGCCCCGCACCGCGTCGCACGGGGCGACCCGGCTGATATACCAGAGCCATGTCGGTCGTGGCACACATCTTGGTGGCCTTGGTGGCCCTGTTGCACGGGTACATCATGGTTTTGGAGATGTTCCTGTGGCGTACTCCGAGGGTGCGGGCCCAGTTCGGGACCACGCCCGAATTCGCCGAGGACACCGCTGCTCTGGCCGCCAACCAGGGGTTGTACAACGGGTTCCTGGCTGCGGGCCTGCTCTGGAGCCTGTTTGCCGGTCGCGATCTCGGCTATGCCGTGGCGGTCTTTTTCCTCGGTTGTGTCGCCGTCGCCGGAATCTACGGTGCGGTGACGGCCAACCGTCGGATCCTCTTCGTCCAGACCGTCCCCGCGCTGACGGCTCTGCTCGTCGTCTCTACGTCCTGGTAGTCCCGGTCGGCCGCCGACGACACCGGGCGGACCTACCGTCCTCCGGCGAAGGCCCGCGCCGCCCCTGACGGCCGGGGAGCAGGAACCCGGTCGGGTCTGCAGCCCCGACCGGGTCGATCAGCGGCGTCCGTCCATCCCGCGGCGTCCGGCATGGTCGAACCGGACCGGGAAACCCGGATGGCCATGCGAGCAGCCCGGCGCGCTACTTCGGCCAGT
>JARRQM010000114.1:877-10957 GCA_037381765.1 Kineosporiaceae bacterium | reverse complement strand
GCGCGGTGGCCACCCGGCGGAGCACCTCATCCCCGACGAGTTCCGTGTACCGGTCGTTGATCTGCGCGAACCCGTCGAGGTCGACGAGAACGAGGGCCATCGGGAGCGGCCCGTCGCGGAGCATCGCGCGCAGCTCCTCGTCCAGGGCCCGGCGGTTGCCGACGCCGGTGAGGGCGTCCGTGCGGCTCTCCGCCCGGAGCACGTGGTGCTCCAGGGACTGCCGGGCCGTGTCCGTGACGAGGTCCATCCCCTGCCAGGCCAGCCGGGCGAGTAGCTCGGTGAGCCGGCGTAGCACCGGTGCCGGGTTCCCGCCAGCATGTGTTTCCAGCCACAGTCGTTCCCGTGCCCGGGCCACCTCGAAGACGAGGTCGGTGAGGGTGCCCACATGCTGCGTCGCCGCCTCATCCAGGCTGCGCGCGGTCGCCACCGACCCGAGCAGGGCGTGTGCGCGCATCGCGGCGAGGATCAGCACCTGACGTTCCGTCGAGGGCAGGTCCTGGGGGTCGGCGAAGGCATCCCGGGCGAGTAGCCGCAGCGACTCCGAGGAACGGCCCCGGTAGGCCGCGGCGAGCGCCCGGATCCCCGAAGCTGCCCGGACCAGCCGGTCCGGCACCTCGCCCGGGTCGAGGTCATCGACCCGGGCCGCGATCTCCGCGGCCTCATCGAGCAGCACGAGGTCGGGTTCCTCGGCCCCGCGGGCGATCGGTTCGACGGCCCGGTGGGCGAGTTCGCTGCCCCAGCCGACCCAGTGCGCGGCCGCGTCCAGCAGCGACCGCGACGTCACGGACTCTTCGATCCGCTGTCGGGCCTCATCGGCCCGGTCGTGCAGGCGCAGCCGGGTGTAGACGTCGGAGAGGATCTCCAGCAGGCGGTGCCCGGCGAGGGAGCTGAAGCCGGCCTCGACCTGGTCGAGGTCGATCTCCCCGAGGTCGCCCATGGCGGCGGCGACGTCCCCGGCGTCCACGGAGGTCTGCGCCCGCAAGGCGCGCGCCACGGCCCGCCAGACCGGTTGCCGTTGGTCGTCGGCGGCCCGTTCGAGCAGGTCGCAGGCCTGGACGAGATCCTCCTCGCCGGCTCCGACGAGGCGTAGGAGGCCGATCCGTCCGCATAGTCCCTGGAGCAGCCGCTCCGGGTCGTCGGCGTTCTCCAGCCGCGGGAGCTGTTCCTCCAGCCGCTCCAGCGCCTCCCCCGGGTCGCCGAAACGTGCGCCGGTGAGGAGCGGATCGAGGTCCACGGAGACGAGCGCGGCTTCCGCCGCGACCTCATCCGCCATCCCGTGCACAAACGAACAGTAGCGGTCCTACACCATGCGAAGTTCGGGACCGCAGGACGGGAACGGAGCTGTCCTCCCCCGGAACGGGAACGACCCCGCCGCCGCCCGTGACTCCTACCGGAAGGGACCCGTCGTACTGCGCGGCAGCCAGATGCCGCGTTTGACGACCGACCAGCGGTTGCTCGACGGGCGGGGGCCGTCGGACTGGGTGCATACCGACCCGTGGCGGGTGATGCGAATCCAGGCGGAATTCGTCGAGGGTTTCGGTGCCCTCGCCGAGCTGGGGCCGGCGATCAGTGTCTTCGGTTCCGCCCGGACGGCCCGGGACCACCCCGACTACGCCCTCGCCGAGCAGGTCGGCCGGGCCCTCGCCGAGGCCGGGTTCGCGGTGATCACCGGGGGCGGTCCGGGGACCATGGAGGCGGCGAACAAGGGCGCCTGCGAGGCCGGTGGCGTCTCCGTCGGGCTCGGCATCGAGTTGCCGTTCGAACAGGGCATGAACGACTGGGTGGACCTCACCGTCAACTTCCGCTACTTCTTCGCCCGGAAGACCATGTTCCTCAAGTACGCCCAGGGGTTCGTCGTGCTGCCCGGTGGTTTCGGCACCCTCGACGAGATGTTCGAGGCCCTCGTCCTCGTCCAGACCCGCAAGATGACGTCCTTCCCGATCGTCCTGCTCGGCAGCGACTACTGGCGGGGGCTGCTCGACTGGGCGACCGGGGCACTGCTCGGCCGGGGCACCGTCTCCGCGACGGACCTGCGCCTGCTGCACCTCACCGATGATGTCGCGGAGGCCGTGCAACTCATGGTGGACGCCCGGGGTCAGGGGGACCGGGCGCGTGCCGCGGCCCCGGCGTCGTCCCGGGACGGGCTGGACGGGCAGCAGGAGCAGCCGGTACACGGCGGGTGAGTTCCGGGGCGGGTCACCCTGCCCCGCCGGTGACGCTGCCCCCGTGGAGCACTCCGTGGATCCCCCCCGTCCCGGCCTTTTGGGTGCCGCCGCACCGTCATGTCACCATCAACGACGTGACCGTGCTGTTCCTCCTCCTCGCCCTGATCGTGCTCGCCGTTGCCGCCGCACTCGCCGCAGGTGTGCTGGGCGGGGGTCTCGCCGAGCCCGCGACGACCCTCCCCGGCACCGGACTGCCCGAGGGGCCGATCCCCTCATGGGCGCTGTCCCGGCTGAGATTCGACCCCGCACTGCGCGGGTACCGGATGGATCAGGTCGATACCGTGCTCGACCGGCTGGCCGGGGAACTCTCGGCCCGCGACGCCGAACTGGTCCGCCGCGGGGAACGGATCGCCCAACTGGAACAGGACCTCGAACTGTCCCGTGCCGGCAGCTCGCAGGACTGAGGCCGGCTCGATGTCCCGCAGGTCCGTCCTGGGCCCGGTGCTCCTCCGGATCCGGGAGGCCGTCCTTCTGCCCGGAGCCCGCCGTGCGGTCCGCCTGTGGTGGGTGGGCCTGCCCGGGTGGGTCCAGGCCCTGGCGATCTACGGTCTGTCCCGGATCGTCGACGCCATCATCCTCGACCGGGTCGCCCGGTTCCAGAGCGCGGCGATCCTCCGCCAGGTCTTCTGGCTGGTTCCCGGGACGGATCCGAATGGCACCCCGGGGTACCTCGGATTCGTCAGCCTCTGGGACGGTGAGTGGTACCACCTGATCGCCCGGGACGGGTATCCCGAGGTCCTGCCCCGGGATGAGACCGGCACGGTGCCGCAGAACCCCTGGGCGTTCTACCCGCTGTACCCCTACCTCGTCCGGTTCCTGATGGGGATCACCGGGGCCAGCTGGCCGCTCACGGCCTCCCTGGTCGCGCTCGCCTCCGGCGCGCTCGCCGTGGTGCTCATGCGTTCCGTCGTGGCCCGGGTGGCCGGACCGTCCCTGGCCCTGTGGACGGTCGCCCTGTTCGTCTCCTTCCCCTCCGCCCCGGTGCTCCAGCTCGCCTACACCGAGAGCCTGTCGCTGCTGCTGCTGCTCGGGGTGCTCTGGACGCTGCAACGCGGCTGGTACCTGTCCACCGCGGTGCTCGTGCTGCTCGTCGGGTTGTCCCGGCCGATCGCTGTCCCGCTGGCCGCCGTCATCGGGATCCACCTGCTACGCCACCTGTACGGGTGGTTCCGGTGGCGCCGTGCCGCCGGTCCCCGGGGCCGGGGTGCCACCGGGGATGCGGCCCTGACCGGGGACGGGGCGGGCGTCGCAATACCCGATGGGGTGGGGGCCGGGACACCGGACGGGGAGTCCGCCGGGACCCCGGCACCGGACGGGGCAAGGGCCGGGACACCGGACGGGGAGGCGTTCGGGAGGCCGCCGAGCCTCCGGTCGCTCGCCACCCTGTTCGTCGCGACCGTCGCGGCGGGGTTGGCCGCCGTCCTCTGGCCGCTGATCGCCTGGGCCCGGACCGGGGAACGGAACGCCTACCTGGAGACCATGGCCGCTTGGCGCAGCCATGCCAACATGGCGCCGTTCTACCCGTGGTGGGCGAATGCGCGGTTGTGGCTCGGGGATTGGGGCGGCCCCCTGTTCCTGGCCGCGCTCCTGATCGTGCTCGCCCTGTGGCTGACCGGACCCCGTGCCCGGGTGATCTCCGGGGACCTGCGCGTCTGGGTGATCGCCTACCTCGGCTACCTCGGGGCCGTACTCGACGTGCACACCAGCGTCGCACGCTACCTGCTCCTGCTTTTCCCGCTGGGCACGTTGCTCGCGGCGGCTTCACCATCGCGGGCCTTCCGGTGGTCTCTCGTGCTCGCCTCCACCGCGGCCCAGATCGTCTGGGTGGTCTGGTTGTGGCGGATCTCCGCGCCACCGGAGTGGCCACCGTGAGCTGACCCCGTTCACCGCCGCCAGCGCCGGTTTCGCCATGCCGGCGAGGGGGGAAGGCGGCATCCTCACCGGTCCATCCGGGTGGGGGAAAGCCAGGTCACGCCCCGCCCGGTGCACCCCGACGTTTCGTGGTGCACGGCAGACGCGGGATAATGGCACGGATCACGCTCCGCGCCGACCCTTTGCGACCCTCCGTGTCCGCCCCTGCGCGCCACGGTATCGCGGGGGGTCCGATTGGTGGAGCGCAACGACGAGGAAGGGGATCGCGCATGGCGGCCATGAAGCCGCGGACCGGGGACGGCCCGCTCGAGGTCACCAAGGAGGGGCGCGGCATCGTCATGCGCGTCCCACTCGAGGGAGGCGGTCGTCTGGTCGTGGAGATGTCCGCCACGGAGGCCGGTGAACTCGGTGACGCACTGAAGTCCGTCGCCGGGTGACGGCCCGCCGCCGCCGGCGGTCCCGGTCGTCGTCCTCCAGGCCCGGGGACACCGTGGGGTGTTCCCGGGCCCTTCCCTGTCCGGTAGGGCACCGACCCGGTCCGGTAGGGCACCGACCCGCTCCGGGCGAAGGCAACGACCGGGTACGTTGACGGGTATGACGATCCGCCCGCCCGCCTCTCCGGGGGCCGCCCGGTGACCCCGGCAACCCGGAAGCCCGCCGGTCCGGTCGCCGAACCCGCCGCCCCCGTCCCCACCGAGGTCGCCGTCACCGGTGGGGCGGATCCGGACGGTGATCTGCTCGCCCTCGGCGTCGGCCGGGCCGGGACCCGCCGCTCCGCCCTGGTCACCCGGCTCGCCGCCCGTTACGCCGTGCACCTCGACGAGGTGATCCCGGCCGAGGGATTCACCGGCCGCCCCGGGGAAGTGCTGCGGGTCCCCGTTCCGGCCCCGGACGGACTGCCGGCCCGCCTCTACCTCATCGGCACCGGTTCGGGCACCCCCGCCGACCTGCGCCGGGCGGGGGCGGCCCTGGCCCGGACGGCCCGCGGACGGACCGCCCTCACTGCCGCCCTGGACACCGGCCCCGGGACCCCGGGGGCGCGAGCCGCCACCGAGGGGCTGCTGCTCGGCGGCTACACCCCGCCGGCCCGGGGCCAACGGGACCGCGCCGGAGCCGCACCGGTGGGCCGGGCCGCCCTGCTCGGGGCGGTACCCGACCCGGCGGTCACCCGCGGTGTCCGGCATGCCCGGGCCACCTTGCAGGCCCGCGACCTGGCGAACATCCCGTCCGATGTGAAGGGCCCCGCCTGGATGGTCGAGCGGGCCCGGCAGGCCGCCACGGACGGCGGGCTCGACCTCGACGTGTGGGATGCCGACCGGTTGGCCGCCGAGGGGTTCGGCGGGTTGCTCGCCGTCGGCGGCGGGTCGCCCCGGCCGCCCGCCCTGGTCCGACTCGACTACCAGCCGGACGGTTCCGCCGGGCGCCGACCGATCGTCCTGATCGGCAAGGGGGTCACCTTCGACACCGGCGGATTGTCGATCAAACCCCGCGAGGCCATGGTGCCGATGAAGACGGATATGGCCGGGTCCGCCGCCGTCCTCGCCGTCCTCGCCGCCTGCCGCGACCTCGGTGTGCGCCGTCCGGTGACCGGGCTGCTCCCGCTCGCCGAGAACGCTGTCTCCGGGGCCGCCTACCGGCCCGGTGACGTCCTCACCCAGTACGGCGGGCGGACCGTGGAGATCGCCAACACCGACGCCGAGGGCCGGATCGTCCTCGCCGACGCCCTCGCCTACGCCGATACCGCCCTGGACCCGGACACCGTCATCGACATCGCCACCCTCACCGGGGCCGCGACCTTCGGCCTCGGCCGCGGTCACGCTGCCCTCTTCACCGGTGACGACCGGCTGGCCCGGGGTTTGCAGGAAGCCGGGGTTGACGCGGGGGAACAGGTCTGGCGGATGCCGCTGGCCGAGGAGTACCGTCCGGCGATCCGCTCCGGGATCGCCGACCTGCGGCACGTCCCCACCGACGGCAAGGTCGGTGGCGGGGCGATCACCGCGGCCCTGTTCCTGCGCGAGTTCACCGGCGGACGCCGCTGGGCGCACCTCGATATCGCCGGGCCGGGCCGGGCCGACAAGGACGACCACGAGATCACCCGCGGGGCCACCGGGTTCGGTGCGCGGCTGCTGCTGCGCTGGCTGGAGACCCTGCGCTGAGTCGAGGAGGACAGACATGTTCGGACTGACCGTGCGCTGGTCGCTGCGCGAGGCACCGGCATCCGCGGTCCGGGAGCTGCGCGAGTACGTGACGGAGACCTCTCTGGAACGGTTCACCGGGATGGCCGGGTTGTCCTACAAGACCTGGCGGATGCGGCCGGGAGAGTGGTTCGAGGGCACGTACGTGTGGGCCACCGCGGAGGAAAGGGAGGCCTTCGCCGCGGCGTTCGCCGTACAGGCGTCCTCCTCCCCGGGGTCGACGATCATCGGGTCGGCACCGGTGCTCACCGAGACCTTCGAGGTCGTCGGTGTCGCCGAGGGCGGGGAGGGGTTCGTCCCCGGGCCCGGTCCCGGGTTCGGGGCGACCGGCTGATCACCTGCCGGGCGGCTCCGGTCCCGAACCTGGGGCAGGTCTTGATCCCTGGGCCTGGACCCCGGGGTCCGCGTCGGTGCTGCGGCGCCCGGAGCACCCGGTCAGTTCTCCGGGCGTTCCCGGACCTCCCAGGTGGTGAGGAAGTCGGGGTTGGTGACCACCTCACCGGACCCGGGACGGTGCCGCAGAACTGCTCCCGGCGGACCGCTTCACCGGTCGCGTCACGTACGGTGATCCCGACGAGTAGCTGGTGCCCGCGTAGGTGGGCCAGCCTCCGGGCGCCGCGCAGCAGCCGCCGCGGTGGTAGCTGCGACCCCGCCTCGACCGGGAGCGGCACCGGACCGTCCGGATCCGCGGGGCGGTCGGGGCCGGCCGTCGGGTCGCCGGGCCGCTCCGGCACCGGGTCCGTGGTCATCGGGCCACGGCCACGAGGAGCCCGTCCCCGCAGGTGAGCATGGCCGGGATGAACCCGGGGTCGTCGCGCACCTGCCGGCCGAGATCGCGGATCCCGGTCGTCTCGGGGTCGCGCTGGGCCGGATCGGCGACCCTGCCCCGCCACAGGGCGTTGTCCACGGCGAGGACCCCGCCGGGCCGGAGCAGCCGCCTGGCCTGGTCGAAGTAGGCGCCGTACTCGTCCTTGTCGGCGTCGACGAGAACGAGGTCGTAGGCGTGGTCGGCGAGGCGCGGCAGCACGTCCAGGGCCCGGCCCGGGATGAGCCGGGCCCGGTTCGGGCGCACCCCGTCCTCGGTGAAGGCGACCCGGGCCGCCCGCTGGTTCTCCACCTCACCGTCGATCGTGGTGAGTACCCCGTCGGCGGGCATCCCGCGGAGCAGGTAGAGCCCGGACACGCCGGTTCCGGTCCCGATCTCGACGACGGCGCGGGCCCCGGCCGCTGCGGCCAGCACCCGTAGCATCGCCCCGGTCCCGGGGAGCACCGGGACGCAGCCGAGGGCGTCGGCGCGGGATCGGGCCCGCGCCAGAACGTCGTCCTCAGGGACGAAGTTCTCCGCGAAAGCCCAAGTGGCCGGCGTGGGTGCGTTGATGGTTCGGTCCCTTCTCCGCCGGGCCGGACGCCCGTTCCCATCCCGCAGCCTAGTCCGCCTGGGCCCGGACCCCCCGGTCCCGTCCCCCGCCGGGAGCACCGGGACCGGGAACCTGTGCGCGGCACCGTGCGTTCACTTCCGCAGGAGCGCTCGCCCGCCGGGGTGCCCCCAGGTCAAAGACGGGGGTTTTCCGGAGAGTGGGATGACCTCGGATCCGCAACGATGGGAGGAACGGTGTCCGTTTTCGCGATGCCGTACATGACGGTCGGCTTGGGTAGGAGGGCCCTGCGCGGTCACCGTCACCCGGGAGGGGACGAGGTGGGCGGCGAGGCCGTGGCAGCGGGGGAGGGGGTCTCCGGCACGTCGGCCGTGGGTGCCTGGACTCCACCGACCTGGGAGGAGGTCGTCCAGCAGCATTCGAGCCGGGTCTACCGGCTCGCCTACCGGCTCACCGGTAACCGGCACGACGCCGAGGACCTCACCCAGGAGGTCTTCGTCCGGGTGTTCCGGTCCCTGTCCTCCTACACCCCGGGCACCTTCGAAGGCTGGTTGCACCGGATCACCACGAACCTCTTCCTCGACCAGGTCCGGCGCAAGCAGCGGATCCGTTTCGACGCACTCCCGGAGGACGCCTCCGACCGGCTCCCCGGTCAGGCCGACCTCGGCCCGGAACGCGCCTGGGAGCAGAACAACCTCGACCGCGACGTGCAGGCCGCTCTGGACACCTTGGCCCCAGAGTTCCGCGCCGCCGTCGTGCTCTGCGACATCGAGGGGCTGTCCTACGAGGAGATCTCCGCGACCTTGGACATCAAGCTCGGTACGGTCCGTTCCCGGATCCACCGGGGGCGCTCCCAGCTGCGCCAGGAGCTGTCCCATCGCCGGCCCACGGCCCGAGCCGGGTCCGGGTCCGCCGGGCCGGAGTCTGACGGGCCCGGGGCCGCCGGGACCACCAGGGATGCCACCCGAGTGACGGCGGGAAGGGACTGAAGCCGTGGGGCACCTCGGAGATCGTGTGACCGCGCTGGTCGACGGGCAGCTGTCCGCGGAAGCCGTGGAACGAGCCCACATCCACCTCGCCGGCTGCCGGGCCTGCCGTGACCTTGTCGAAGCCGAACGGGCCAGCAAGGCCCTGCTCGGTGCGTTGGACGGCCCGGAACCGGGCGCCGAACTCGTCGGGCGCCTGCTCGGATTGGGGGGTCCCGCCGGGCCGCTCCGGCCCCGGTCCGCCCACGTGCCGGGAACCCCCCGGCCGGCGACCCTCTCCCTGCCCGCCTCTGCGCCGTCGCGCAGACCGGTGCGGACCCGGCCGGGGAACTACCCGGCCCCCCGTGCCACCCGAACCCGTCCCGGCCCCGTCGCTCCCTCGGGGCCGGGACGTGGGCGCCCGGTACGGCGGAGGGCCCGCCTGGCCGTCGCCGTGGTCGGTGCGCTCAGCGTCGTCGGAGTGGGGGTCACCGCCTTCGGCGTCGTCGCGGTGAGCAGCGCTCCCGCCGTCGTCCCGCCGGTGGACTCCTTCATCGCCGACCAGGGGAACACCGTCGAGGAGACCCCGTTCACGCAGGTCACGGCCGGATGGTTGGAGGGCACCGCGACCGGGGGCGTTCGGGCACCCCGGTGACCCGGCGGAACCCGGCGAATCCGGTGCGGCCCCCGGTGGCGTTGCGCCACGGCGGTGGACCTGCCGGCCGGGGCATCCGGGTTCTCCCGGCCCCGCAGTAGGGTTCGCACGTGTTCGGCGTCAACCCGAGCGAGTTCCTCGTTCTCCTGCTCGTCGCGGCGGTCGTGCTCGGACCGGAGCGACTACCCCAGTACGCGCAGCAGCTCGCCCGCCTCGTCCGGGAGCTGAGCCGGATGGCGCAGGGTGCTGCCGACCAGGCCAAGGCCGAGATGGGGCCGGAATTCGACGACGTCGACTGGCAGAAGCTGGACCCCCGGCAGTACGACCCGCGCCGGATCGTCCGGGAGGCCCTCGCGGATGCCGTCGACCTCGACGACCCGCTCGGTCTCGCCGAACTCAAACGTGGTGATGACCGGCGACGGGCCGGGAACCCGGCGGAGGGTGATTCCGCGCCGGCAGGGAACGCCCCGGACACCGGAGCCCCGGAGGGCACCGGTACTCCGGGGACCGCCCCGGGCAACACCCCCGCACCAGGTGCACCGGGGAGAACCGAAGCGGGTCCGGCACCGTTCGACCCGGACGCCACCTGATCCACCCGGTACCGGTCGACCCGTCCGGTACCGGGACTCCCGACCCGTCCGGTACCCGGCCTTCAGCGTCTCGCGGCGGTTCCCGTCAGCGCGTCACGGGGTGACCGGGGTGACCGTGTCCTGGGGTGACCGGGGTCACCGTGTCACGGGGTGACCGGGGTCACCCCGAGCGGGCGGCCGACCAGATCCCGGGAGCGGACCG
>JARRQM010000114.1:0-827 GCA_037381765.1 Kineosporiaceae bacterium | reverse complement strand
TGAGTACGACCGGCGTCCCGTCGTCTCCGCCCTCGCGCAGCGCGGCGTCCAGCGGCACCTGACCGAGTAGCGGCACCGGCGTGCCCATCAGGCGGCTGAGTGAGTCGGCGACGGCCGCGCCACCACCGGATCCGAACACGTCGTTGCGGCTGCCGTCGGGCATCTCCATCCAGGACATGTTCTCCACCACGCCGACGACCTTCTGGTTGGTCTGCGTCGCGATCGCCCCGGCCCGCTCGGCCACCTCGGCGGCGGCCACCTGCGGGGTGGTGACGACCAGGATCTCCGCCCCGGGCAGGAGCTGCGCCGTGGACAGGGCCATATCCCCGGTGCCGGGCGGCAGATCGAGCAGGAGCACATCGAGGTCCCCCCAGAACACCTCGACGAGGAACTGCTCCAGGGCCCGGTGCAGCATCGGCCCGCGCCACACCACCGCCTGATTCCCGGGGACGAACATCCCGATCGAGATCACCTTCACGCCGTGCGAGGTCGGCGGCAGGATCATGTCGTCGACCTTGGTCGGCGTTGTGGTCACGCCGAGCATCCGGGGAATCGAGAAGCCGTAGACGTCGGCGTCGAGGACCCCGACGGACAGGCCCCGGGCGGCGAGCGCCGCCGCGAGGTTCACCGTCATCGAGGACTTACCGACCCCGCCCTTCCCGGAGGCCACCGCGTACACCCGGGTCAGCGAGTCGGGGCGGGCGAACGGGTTGTCCCGTGCGGGGCCACGGAGCTTCTCGGTGAGCGCCCGGCGCTGTTCCACGGACATCACGTCGAGGTCGACCTGAACCTCCTCGACCCCGTCGACGGCGGATACCGCGGCCCGG
>JARRQM010000113.1:0-9230 GCA_037381765.1 Kineosporiaceae bacterium | reverse complement strand
GCTCATCCTCACCCTCCCGCTGACAACGAAACACAAGGTGAGTGTCCGGGTGAACAACTTCGAGACCCGCACACTCAAAGTGAACGACGCCGACGGCAACCCGGTGGAACTCGGTGCCGTCGTCGTCTGGCAGGTCCACGACACCGCCTTGGCCACCTTCGCCGTCGCCGACCACACCGAGTTCGTCCGGGTGCAGGCCGAAGCCGCGGTGCGGCACGTCGCGGTGAGCCACCCCTACGACAACCCGGGCGGCACCGGAACCTCCCTGCGCGGATCCACCGAGAAGGTGGCCGAAGAACTCGCCGCCGAGGTGGCGGCCCGAGTAGGGATCGCCGGGGTAGACATCCGCGAGGTCCGGATCAGCCACCTCGCCTACGCCCCGGAGATCGCCCAGGCCATGCTCCAGCGCCAGCAGGCGGCCGCCATCGTCGCGGCCCGGGAACGGATCGTCGACGGGGCCGTCGGGATGGTGGAGATGGCGCTCGCCCGGCTGCAGGAACACGACATCGTGGAACTCGACGAGGAACGCAAGGCCGCCATGGTGAGCAACCTGCTCGTCGTCCTGTGCGGGGATTCCCAGGCCACCCCGGTGGTGAACACGGGAACCCTCTACCAGTGATCGCGCTCCTGGTGGTCCCGGCCCCAACGCATCCCGCCGACCGGCGAGAACGGGAACGCAAGAGACGGGGAAGCGGGGGCATCCGTGCCGGCTGACCCCACCCACGCATCCACCGGGAGCAACGGTCGTGCCGACGACGGGAACCGGACCGGCGACGGGAGCGAACCCCGCGGCCAGCACGGTGGGGACCGCCGAGGTAACGAAGGTGAACCCCGAGGCCAAGACCGCGGGGACGGGGGGAACCGTGCCGGCAGGAGCGCCTCCCGCCGCCCCCGCAAGGCTGTACTCCTGCGCTTGGATCCTGCCGTCCACGACGCCTTGGCCAGTTGGGCGGCTGATGATCTGCGCAGCCTCAACGCCCACGTGGAATGGCTCCTCCGGCAGGCCCTGTCCGAGGTGGGCCGGATGCCCCGGAACGCCGCAAGCCCACGCCCCCGAGGCCGGCCCCGCCGCGAGGACACCTCCGGACCTGGCTGAGCCAGCCGTCCAGTTCCTGTCCGGAGCCCGTCCGGAGCCGGCCCCCGCACCGAGGACCAGATCCCCACGCCACCGACACCAGCCCCAGGACCGCGGAGCGGGAGGCGCACTCGCCCTCAGGAATGTGCACGGGTGAGCGCCGGCCCCGGGACCACGGGGCGGGAGGTCGGGTTCTTCCGCGGCCTCCCGTTCGCTGGACAGGAAGCTGGACAGGAAAGAGGGCCCCGGCCCGGGGCTGGGGCCCGGGCCAGCGGGCCGGGCCGGGGGCCACCGGAGAGATCCCCCGAACCGCTGGTAGGCTCTCCCCTTGGCAGTCGCCCAGGTCGTGCGCTGCCCGGTTCTCCCGCCACCCGGCGTCCCCACCGTCGGCAGTCCCCGGGAGGGCTGACGCCCTCAACCGACCTGTCCGCACTGAAGAGAGACGACGCGTGGCGAACATCAAGTCCCAGATCAAGCGCAACCGGCAGAACGAGAAGCGCCGGATGCGCAACAAGGCGGTCAAGAGCGAGCTCAAGACGCTCGTGCGCACCTTCCGCGAGACGGCCGCCTCCGGCGACGCCGAGGCCACCGACCGTGCACTGCGGGTTGCCTCCCGCAAGCTCGACAAAGCGGTCAGTAAGGGTGTGATCCACCGGAACCAGGCGGCCAACCGCAAGTCGGCGATGGCACGCCAGGCTGCGGCGCTCTGACCTGACCATCCCGGTCGCCGTGAGGTGACCCCATCGATCCGGTCACGACCAGGTGACCCCATCGATCCGAGCGCCATCGGGCGGTGTCGACCCCCTCGGGGACGGCACCGCCCGCGCCGTTCCCCGGCTCGTGTCTGTCCCTGCCCTCGCCACCGGACCCGCACCCGTCCCCTTGGACACGGTGTCACACCGGGCCCGATCCGATCGGGCGTTTCTCCGCACGGCAACAGGACAGAGTGTCCCGACGAGTTCCAACGCGTTCGGACACGACCTCGGTTCGGGAAAAGCACCGGCCAGGTCCCCAGTACTGCGGGTCCGGGGCACCGAAGCTGCCCACAACGCTTCCGGAGTTCCGGTGCTCAAGCGCCGCCGGGTCCTCGGTGCCCGGAATATTCGAATGCCGCGGGGTCCCCGGGACGCCCGGTACTCACGTACCGCGGGCCGCGGAGATCCGGAGCACGGCTCGTTCGACGGCGAACACCGGGTCCCGGCCGGCGCCCTTGACGGCGGCGTCGGCCTCGGCGAGGGCGAGAACGGCGTCGGCCAACCCTTCGGGCCGCCAGCCGGGGAGTTCCCGACGGGCACGGTCGATCTGCCAGGGTGCCATTCCGAGTTCCCGGGCCAGATCCGTCGACCTGCCGCGGCCCGCCGCCGAGACCTTGGCCAGGGCCCGGACCTTCGCCGCGAGCGCGGCCACGAGGGGAACCGGGTCAACTCCCGTTGCCAGGGCATGCCGTAGCAGGGACAGGGCAAGATCGGCCCGGCCTGCGACGGCTGCGTCGGCCACCCGGAACCCGGTCACTTCAACTCGCCCACCGAATCGTGCGGTCACGTCGTCGACCTCGACCTTCGCATCACCCCGCGCCGCCACGTCGTCGAGGAGCTGGGCGCAGGCCGAGGCGAGTTCCCGTAGATCGCTGCCGATGGCATCGACGAGGGCGCGGACGGCCTGAGGTCCGGCCCGCCCGCCCAGTCGACGGAACTCCTCGGCGGCGAAGTCGACCTTCTCATCGTCCCGGGTGATCGGCTGGCAGCTGGCCTCCGCAGCACCCGCCGCACGTGCCGCTTCGAGCACGGCCTTGCCCCGGTTGCCGCCGGCGTGCTGAAGGACGAGGCATACCTGCGGATCGGTGTTCTCCAGGTAGCGGCGGAGGTCGGCGAGCAGGGCGTCCCCCCCGTTCTCCGCCCCGCGCACGACGATCACGGTCCCGCCGCCGAACAGGGAAGGGCTGGCCAGCAGGGCCAACCTTCCGCTCTCGTACCCGGCGCCGTCGACATTTTCCACGACCAGTTCGGGATCTTCAGCTCTGGCCGCTCCGAGGACGGCGGCGACAGCACGTTCGGCGAGCAGATCCTCCGCGCCGACGGCGAGGACCAGCGGAGCCGGTCTCAGCTCATGCGGCGGCACGGTTCGGGCGGCGGGGCGGGACTACTTCGCGCGGGAGGAGGGTGCGGCCACCATGACAGCTTCCCACGTGCCACCGACGGAGATCCCGCACCGAAGGAGAGCAGAAGAGCAGAGGAGGAGAGGAGGAGAGGCCGGGCCGGGGCCTCGAATCGAAGGGACGCCAAATCCCCAAGGAGTTTTACACACGCAACGCGTACATGTGGCTACTTTTTGCAATGACGACCTCAATGGGGGACCTGCAGTCCACCGTTTCGCGAGACGGCTCGACCCGAATCCCCGATTCCCTTCGTCATTCAGTAGCGGCAGAGTTACTCGTGGTTCAGGAAGAGGGGTGCGCGTGGTGGCCGCCCTTCGCCCGGACTCGAGAGCGCGGTGACGCTGGTCGTGAGTGCATGCCGGCCAGCGTCACCCGGTCCATGTCCCTGGGGCCGTCGTGGAGCTGGCAGCCGATCCGGCAGGTTCCGGCCGGTTGCGCACCGACGGCCCCGGGGTGTTCCTCCTGCTCGTGCCCGGCGAGCGCACGGGGCCCGCCGGGCACGGGCAGGAGATGGCGGGGATGAGCCCGCGCGGCAACGGGTCAGGGAGGTTTCCCCAGCCGCAGCCCGTCGCCGTCAGGCCGGAGCACGACCGTGCCCTGCTGATCGGAGCGGGCGAGGACCATACCGGCGGTGGCGAGCATCGCGAGGGTGTCCTCGGCCGGGTGGCCGTACCCGTTGTGTTCCCCGACGCTGACCAGCGCGATCCGGGCGCCGATGGACCGGTACAGCTCGGGGTCCTGGGAACGTGACCCGTGGTGGGCCACTTTCACGGCATCGACGGGTCCGCCGGGTAGTCCGGCGCTGTCCTGCACCATCCCGGTTAGGCGCTGCTGACCGGGACGTTCCAGATCGCCGAGGGCGAGGAGCCGGATCCGCCCGTCCGGACCGTCCACCTGGACCGTCAACACGATGCTGCTGTCGTTCGCCGCGCCCTCGTCGTCCCCGGCCTGGAGAGGACCTGCCCGCACCCGTCGTGATCGGGGGGCCGGACCGTTCGGGGACCCCGCGGACAGGATCTGCCACTGTACCCGCCACGGTCCCGTACCCACCTCTCCCCCGGTTCCGGCGCGCGCCACCTGCACCGTCACACCGGCGTCCCGAAGCGTGCGGTTCGTCGCCGTGGCTTCATCCGCCGGTTCGGCGAGGGGATCGATCAGGACGGCCCGCGTCGGCCGGCCGTCGAGAGCTCCGGCGAGCCCGGCGACGTGGTCGGCATGAAAGTGGGTGAGGACGACGAGGTCGAGCCGAGCCACCCGGAGGAGGCCCAGACACCGGTCGATCGCCTCCGGTTCGGGTCCGGCGTCGATGAGCACGGCTTCTCGGGGACCGCTACGTACAGCCAAAGCGTCGCCCTGTCCGACATCACACATGGCGACCGCCCAGTTGCCCTTCCCACTACCAGGCAGCGGCAGCGGCACCGACCGGGGCAGCCACCACCCGAAGGCCGTCGCCGCGAGGACCACGACGACGGCGGCCGTACCGCGGCGGAACCGCCGGATTGTCGCAGCCGCCGTGGGACGCAAGGTCAGGATGATGAAGGTAGCGGTCAGCAACCCGAGCAGGGCGGCTCCGGCGAGACCTGCCGGCCAGGGAACGCTCGCCAGCGGAAGGGCCGCGGCCCGGTGCGCGACCGCGGCGATCCAGGTGGTCGCCCCGGCTGCGGGCAGGACGAGCAGGTGGGCCGTTCCCGGGGACAACGGGGCGGTCACGGCGGCAAGTACCCCGAGCACGGTCGCGGGTGCGACGGCCGGGTCGGCGAGCAAGTTGGCCGGCACGGAAACGACCGGCACCGACGGGTCGAGGAGCACGAGGACGGGCCCGCAGGCGGCCTGGGCGGCGGCCGGTGCCGCGACCGCTACCGCGAGAGGACGCGGCCAGCGCCGTGCGAGCCGTTCAGTCCAGGCCGGCGCCAATGTGACCAGACCTGTTGTGGCAGCGACCGAGAGGGCGAACCCCGGGCTGCGGGCCAGCCACGGATCGGCGATGAGCAGCAGGATGGTCACCGCGGAGAGGGCGGGTCCGGCTCTCGCCCGGCGGCCGGCGACGAGGGCGAGGAGCGCGACCGCGGCCATGGCCGCGGCCCGGAGCACACTCGGCTCGGGGCGGGCGAGGACGACGAATCCGGTGAGGGAGGCCGCGGCCACGAGGAGTCGGAGCCGGCGGGGGGCCGCGAGCCGGGAGGACAGGGCTATCGCCCGGACCCGGTCAGCGGCGCGCCACGGCCAGGAACCTGGCCGCACGTCCCCGGGCGGGCCGGCGGCGAACGCGACCGCAAGCACGTCGTCGCCGGGGTCGCTCTGCGCGAGCCGCCCGACGAACCGCAGGTTTTCCCCGACGCTGAGCCCACCCCAGTCTGTTCCCCCGATGACGAGCAGGGGCACCGTGGACTCCACGGTGTGCCCTCTCCCCCGCAGCTGCTGCGAACGCACCGTGAGCACGTACCGGGCCTCGCCGGAGGGGTGGCCCCGGATCGCCCGCGGATCGGTCCGCACCCGACCGGATATCTCGACCACGGCACGTTCCGCAGCCCAGCCGGGAATCGGCCCCGCGGACCGGACCTGCCGGGTCACCGTGACCGACCCGAGCACGGCCAGCACCGCCGCAGCAACGAGGAGCGTCGCGGCGAGCGGCCCCCGACCGCCCCGGCCCGACCCGGCGCGCCTCCGCCCGGCACATCTCCGCAATGCGACGGCGAGACCGAGGACCGCCGTGGTCACCACCCCGAAGGTCACCGTCACGATGGGCAGGGGAGCCGCCGTCCCCCACCACGCGGCGGCCCACGCGGCCGCCGCCGGAGGAACGAGTCGCCAGCCGCGTAGTTCGGGCAGTGACGGTCCCGGGGCGGAACCCGGCGGCGTCCCGACCGCGTCCATCGCTCACACCCGGACCAAGGGGCGCAACCGGGTGAGGAGTTTCTGGCCGATCCCGTCGACCTCGGCGAGTTCATCGACGGAGGTGAAGCGCCCGTGTTCCGCCCGCCACTGCACGATGCGTTCGGCGAGCACCGGACCGATCCCCGGCAGGTCCTCCAGCTCGGACTCCGAAGCGTGATTGAGGTCGACTCCGGGGTTCGCGGTCCCGCTCGGGCCAGAGCTGGCCGGCTGCGGGAGCGGGTCATCAGGGCCCGGGACGACGATCTGCTCGCCGTCGACCACAGGTCGCGCCAGATTAATCCGTCTCAGGGCCGCCCCCTTGGTGGTACCTCCCGCGGCCTGGACGGCGTCCACCACTCGCGATCCGGCGGCGAGCCGGACCACCCCGGGGTGCCGCACGCGCCCGACCACGTCAACGACGACGACGGCAGCAGCGGCCGAAGTCACCGCGGACGTCGCAACGGCCGGACTGTTCCACCGGATGGTCCCCTCCGCACCGTCCCGAGGCACCGTCGTTCCCCCGGAGGTCTCCGCCCATCCCCGGGCCAGCAAGCCCACGAGCAAGGCGACGGCGAGGACGACGGCCGCCAGTGCGGCTCGGGACGGGACGTTCCCCACCGAAGCACGCAAGGCGGAGGGCACACGATCGGCCAGCCGCTCCCGGAGCGCGGCGAGGGGCCCGAGCCCGTCCCCGGGCCCCCGCCCCAGCACAAGCTCCGGGCTCGGTTCCGGACTCGGTTTCTGGCTCGGTGCCGGGCTCGGTTTCTGGCTCGGTGCCGGGCTCGGTGCCAGGCCCGACACCAAACCAGGAACGGCAACGGTTCTCCGTGTCCGGGCGAAGAGGCCCGTTTCCCGATCCGAAGCCGGGTCCGAAGCCGGGCCCGGGATCGGAACCGAACCCGAGACCGGAGACGGCGGCGCCAGCAACGGTGGCGGCGACAAGGGCCGTGGTGGCGCGGGCCGTGGCGGCGTGGGCCGTGATGACGTGGGTCGTGGTGGCGCGGGCCGTGATGACGTGGACGGTGATGGCTCAGACGGTGATGGCGCAGATCGTGGTGGCAACGGCGATGACCGTGGGGTGGGAGACGGCTCCGAGTCTGTCCGGAGCCAAGCCCACGCCCCCGTTTCGGGACCGGAGTCAGAGCGGGGGCTCCGGTCAGGGCCGAGACCGGGGCCGAAACCGAGATCGTGGTCGGGGCAGGAGCCGGAGTCAGGACCGTCACCAGGACCGGAGCCAGGACCTCGGTCGGGGTCGATGTCGAAGCCGTGGCCGGGATCGACACCGGGGAGCAGCCGTCCTCGGGAGCCGAGCACGATGAGCCTGTGGTCGGCAGGCAGGGACGGCCCTGGACGGCCGCGCCGATCGTCCGCCGAGGGGGTTCTGCGTCGCATCACCCTGGCGACGCTAGGAGCGCACGTGTCCTGTCAGGGAAACCGGATCTATTTTGTGGACGGTGGGATGACTTGAGCTGTTGGGGACGGATCGACCAATCACTCCCGCACTACCGCGAGACCAGGGACCCCATCGGCGAACCGCCCCGGCCGTGCCGGACCCGCCGGCGGACACCCCAGACCTTTCCGGGCCCCGGCCAGCTACCTCCCGCAGGCGGACACCCCGAACCTTCCGGATTGTGGTCAGCCGGCGCCGGAAATGGCCCCGGACCGGGGCGCGAGAACCACCCCGAGCATCCCCGGGCCCACATGGGCTCCGACCACCGCCCCGAGTTCACTCACCGTCGGGGTCACCGGATGGGGCAAACGTTGTCCGAGCCGCTCGGCGAGTTCACCGGCCCGCTGGGCGGCGGCGAGATGGTGCACGGTGACCCGGACCGGGTCACTACCGGCCCGATCCAGGACCAGGTCCTCCAACCGGGCCAGCGCCCGGGATGCGGTCCGCACCCGGTCCACCGGCTCCAGCCGCCCGTCATGCACCTCAAGCAGCGGTTTCACCGCGAGTGCCGAGCCGAGCATCGCCTGCGCCGCCCCGATACGACCGCCCCGACGCAGGTATTCCAAGGTGTCCACGTAGAACAGGGCCACGGTGGTGTAGGCCCGGCGCCGGGCGACCGCGGCGACCTCGGCCGCCGCCATCCCGTCCGCGGCGGCCCGGGCCGCATCGAGCGCCGGGTAGCCCAGCCCCATACCGATCGAGCGCGCGTCGACGACGTTGACCTCGATACCGTCCTTGGCGACGTCCCGGGCCGCCGTGCGGGCAGCCTCCGCCGTCCCGGAGAGTTCCCCGGACAGGTGCACCGACACGATGGCCCGCGCCCCCTGCCCGATGAGGCGCCGGTACGTGTCGACAAAGGTCTGCGGGGCCGGTCGGGAAGTCGTCACGGGGTCGCCGGCGAGCAGTGCCCGGGCCACCTGGGCGCTGTCCACCTCGACCCCCTCGGCAAGGGATCTCCCGCCGAGCACGACTTGCAGGGGCACGACGGTGAGCCGGTGCTCGGCGACGGTCTCCGCGGGCAGATAAGCGGTCGAGTCCGTCACCACGGCGACCCACGGCGACCCCGGCATGTGCGGAGGTTACCGGGAGAGCACCGGACCGCGCGCCCGGCCCCGCCCGGAACACCCGCCCGGAGCAGGACCTCCGGCGCCCCTACCGCACGCCGGGGCCGGATCAGCCCGGGACGACGTTGACGAGTTTCGGTGCCCGGACGACGACCGTGCGCACGTCACGACCGTTCAGGGCCCGTTGCACCGCCTCGGAGGCCAGCGCGAGCGCGCGCAGTTCCTCCTCGCCGGTGTCGGGGGTCACCTCGAGCCGGTCCCGGACCTTCCCCGCGACCTGAACCACGCAGGTCACCGACTCCCGGACGAGCAGTTTCCGGTCGACGGCGGGCCAGCCGGCGCGGGCGACCGAAGGTTCGTGCCCGAGCCGGGCCCACATGTCCTCGGCCGTGTACGGGGCGAACAGGGACAACATCACGGCGACGGCCTCGACGGCCTCGCGCACCGCCGGATCGGCCGGCCCGGGGCCGGTGTCGATGGCCTTGCGCACCGCGTTGACCAGTTCCATCACCCGGGCGACGGCGACGTTGAAGCGGAAGCTCTCGACGAGCTGTCCGGCTTCGTGCACGGTCCGGTGGGTGATCGCGCGCAGGGCGGTGTCCCCGGTGGCCG